>NZ_JBHYIG010000273.1:0-6874 GCF_042740015.1 Streptomyces sp. NPDC059037 | reverse complement strand
CGGGCGCGCGGGAACTGCGCGACCAGCCACGAAACAGCCGCAGCCGACAGTGAAGCCTCAGAGCTTTTCGATCACGTAGTCGATGCACTTGGTGAGCGCCTCGACGTCAGCCGGGTCAATCGCCGGGAACATCGCCACGCGAAGCTGGTTGCGGCCGAGCTTGCGGTATGGCTCCGTGTCGACGATGCCGTTCGCGCGCAGAGCCTTCGCAACAGCGGCGGCGTCGATCTCGTCCGCGAAGTCGATCGTGCCGATGACCTGCGAGCGCTTGGCCGGGTCCGTGACGAACGGCGTCGCGTACTTGGACTCCTCGGCCCAGCCGTAGAGCGTGCGCGAGGAGGCAGCCGTGCGGCCGGTGGTGAACTCCAGGCCGCCCTGGCTGTTCATCCACTCCAGCTGCTCGCCGAGCAGGAAGAGCGTGGCGAGCGCCGGCGTGTTGTACGTCTGGTTCTTGCGGGAGTTGTCGATCGCCGTCGGGAGGCTGAAGAACTCCGGGACGTGGCGGCCGGACGCGTGGATCCGCTCGGCCCGCTCGATGGCGGCCGGGGAGAAGACACCGATCCAGAGGCCGCCGTCCGAGGCGAAGGACTTCTGCGGGGCGAAGTAGTAGACGTCCGTCTCGGCGATGTCGACGGGGAGGCCGCCGGCGCCGGAGGTGGCGTCCACCAGGACGAGCGAACCCGCGTCCGCGCCGGCCACCCGCTTGATGGGGGCCGCGACACCGGTCGAGGTCTCGTTGTGCGTGAACGCGTAGACGTCGACGCCCGCCTCGGCCTGCGGCTCCGGGTGCGTGCCCGGGTCGCTGCCGATGACGGTGGGCTCGGCCAGCCAGGGGGCGAGCTTCGAGGCCTTGGCGAACTTGGAGGAGAACTCGCCGAAGCTGAGGTGCTGCGACTTGTTCTCGATCAGGCCGTGCGTCGCGACGTCCCAGAAGGCGGTGGAGCCGCCGTTGCCCAGGATCACCTCGTATCCCTCGGGAAGGGAGAAGAGGTCGCGCACACCCTCGCGCACCCGGCCGACCAGGTTCTTGACCGGGGCCTGGCGGTGGGAGGTGCCGAGCAGGGAGGTGCCGGTGGCGGCGAGGGCGTCCAGCGCCTCCGTGCGCACCTTGGAGGGGCCCGCGCCGAAACGTCCGTCGGCGGGCTTGATGTCAGCGGGAATCTGGATCTCAGCCACGGGGCGAGCCTAGCGGCTCAGGGCACGGGGTCTGACGGGTGTCCGCCGGGTGAGATCGCGGCGCCACGCGGGGCGGACGCCGCGGGGCTCCGCCCCGGACCCGGCTCAAGGCCGCCGCTCCGCGGCGGATCTTTCCCGCCCGCACACCCGATACCCGGCGGTTGGCGACGAACTCGGCGGAGCCGGGGGATTCGGGTAGGGGCGGGATGGGGGAAGAGAAGACGCATGAACGACCACGGAGACCTGGAGCGCGCCCTACGAAACGCCGTCAGCGGAGACGTGGACTTCTCCACGACCGCCCGCGCCCTGCACACCATGGACGCCTCCAACTACAGACGCGTCCCGCAAGGCGTCCTCGCCCCGCGCGACGCGGACGACGTGGCGGCGGCGCTGACGGTGTGCCGGGAGCGCCGAGTCCCGGTGGTCGCCCGCGGCGCAGGCACCTCCATCGCAGGCCAGGCCACCGGGGTGGGCCTAGTACTCGACTTCACCCGCCACATGAACCAGATCACCGCCCTGGACGCGGACACGCGAACGGCGACCGTCCAGCCAGGAGTGATCCTGGACAACCTCCGCAACGCGGCCGGCCGCCACGGCCTCACCTTCGGCCCCGACCCCTCCACCCACAACCGCTGCACCCTCGGCGGAATGATCGGCAACAACTCCTGCGGCTCCCACTCGGTGGCCTGGGGCACCACCGCCGACAACGTCCACCGCCTGGAGGTCATCACCTCGGGAGGCGAAAGGCTCAGCCTCGCCCAGGGCTGGGAAGGCGCACCCGAGGGCCTGCGCCCGTTGGTGGACGCCGAGTTGAAGCTCCTGCGGACCGGCTTCCCGGAGCTGCCCCGCCGCATCTCCGGATACGCCCTGGACGCCCTGCTCCCCGAGCGCGGCGTCGACCTGGCCCGCGCCTACTGCGGCTCGGAGGGCACGCTCGCCGTCCTGACGGAAGCGACGGTGCGCCTCGTCGAGGCTCCACGCGCGCGTGCCCTCGCCGTTCTCGGATACGCGGACGAGAGCGCGGCGGCGGAAGCGGCGGCCGCGCTGCTTCCGCACGGCCCGCTGACGGTGGAGGGCATGGCCGCCGACCTGGTGCGCGGCGCGGAAGGGCTGCCCAGGGGCGGCGCCTGGCTGTTCGTGGAGACGGGCGGCGGCAGCGAGGCCGAGGCACGCGCGCGTGCGGAGGCGATCGCGCAGGCGGCTTCCGGCGACGGTGCCGTGGACTCGCTGGTGGTGACCGACCCGGCGGGACAGCGAGCGCTGTGGCGGGTCCGCGAGGACGCCAGCGGGACGGCGACGCGGATGCCGGACGGCAGCGAGGCATGGCCGGGCTGGGAGGACTGCGCGGTGCCGCCGGCCCGGCTGGGCGCGTATCTACGGGACTTCAGGGCGCTCCTCGCGGACCACGGCCTGCGCGGCACTCCGTACGGCCACTTCGGGGACGGCTGCATCCACGTACGCATCGACTTCGACCTGATGAGCGAGGAGGGCGTACGCGGCTTCCGGCGCTTCTCGGAGGACCTGGCGGAGGTGGTGGTCGCGCACGGCGGATCACTCTCCGGCGAACACGGCGACGGCCAGGCACGGGCGGAACTGCTCCCCAAGATGTACGGCAACGACCTGGTACGCCTCTTCGAGCGGGTGAAGGGAGCATGGGACCCGGCGGACCTCCTCAACCCGGGAATGCTGGTGCGCCCCGCCCCGCTGGACGCGAACCTCCGCTTCACCCCGCTGCCGAGGAAGCCGGTGGACGTAGCTTTCGGCTATCCGCACGACGGCGGCGACTTCTCGGCGGCGGTACGCAGGTGCGTCGGGGTCGCCAAGTGCCGTACAGAGTCGACGGGTTCGGCGGCGGGCAGCGGGGTGATGTGTCCCTCCTTCCGCGCGACGGGCGAGGAGGAGCACTCGACGCGGGGCAGGGCACGGCTGCTGCACGAGATGCTGGCGGGAGAGGTGGTGAAGGACGGCTGGCGCTCGACGGAAGTCCATGACGCACTCGACCTCTGCCTCTCCTGCAAGGGCTGCCGCTCGGACTGCCCCGTGGGCGTGGACATGGCCACGTACAAGGCGGAGTTCCTGCACCACCACTACGAGGGCAGACGCCGCCCCGCGTCGCACTATGCGATGGGCTGGCTGCCGCTGTGGCTACGCCTCGCGTCCCGCACGCGCACGACCCGCCTGGCCAACGCCCTTTCCCGGGTGGGCGTGTTGGCGGGCTTGGCCAAACGCCTCGCCGGTATCGCCCCGGAACGAGAGCTCCCACGACTCGCCCCGGAGACGTTCCACCGCTGGTGGCTAAGGCAGCCAAGCCGCAAGGGAACGCAGATCATGCCGCCCTCCGACCGCTTCGTGGTCCTCTGGCCGGACACGTTCACGGACCACCTCTCGCCGGAGGTGGGACGGGCGGCGGTGCGGGTCCTTGAGGACGCGGGGCTGACGGTCTTCGTGCCGGGGAGCGGGGTGTGCTGCGGCTTGACGTACGTATCAACTGGCCAACTGGACCGCGCGCGTAAGGTCCTGAGCCGAACCCTGGACCACATGGAGCCGCTCCTGGAGGGCGGCGCACCGGTGGTCGTCCTCGAACCGAGCTGTGCCGCGGCCCTGAAGTCGGACCTGGTCGAACTCCTAGGCGACGCCGACGAGCGGGCGCGGCGCCTCGCGTCCGCGGTCCGCACGTTCGCCGAGGTCCTGGAGGAACGCGCCCCCGACTGGCACCCGCCGCGGATCGACCGCCCGGTGGTCGGCCAGACCCACTGCCACCAGCACGCGGTCCTGGGCGACGGCCCGGAACGCAGACTCCGCCAGAAGGCAGGCTTGGAGGGCGAGTTGAGCGGAGGCTGCTGCGGCCTGGCGGGCAACTTCGGCTTCGAGGCGGGCCATTACGAGGTCTCACGAGCCTGCGCGGAGGAACAACTACTCCCGACGGTACGCTCGGCCCCGCCCTCGGCGGAGATCCTGGCGGACGGCTTCTCTTGCCGTACGCAGCTGGAGCAGTTGGGGGAGGGAGTTCGGGGGCGGCATCTGGCGGAGGTACTGGCGGAGGGGCTTCGGTGATCCGGTGGTGGTGTTCTTGCCGGGGCCGCCCGGTTGTCCCGAGGTTGGCGGTTCCGGGCCGGGTGTAAAGGGCGCTCCGCTGCGCTGCGCGTCGGCTTCGCCGATTCCGCTGCGCTCCACCCTTGACACCCGTCCCTCCACCGCGAGAAGCGAATTGACCGGGCGGCCACGAAGCGGGGCTCTCGGGGGCCACCCGGCGGGCCATCCGGTTTGCACGCCGAGTGCGGACTGGTTCGTAGCAGTGCTGCCCGCTGGAGGGGTGCGCGGCCGGTCCGGGGATGGGTCCCGGTCTCGTCAAGCGTCTGCCGACCGGATCTTCCGGGGTGGCGGCCGCTTGCGGGGTGGCCGTCACGCGGCACCGGTGCTGGGGGGGGGTGGGGGACCTACTTTGGGAAAGTTGCGTTCTGGCACGAGGGGGGCGCACGCCATGCGAAACACAACTTTGCCGAAGTAGGTCCCCCCCGGAACCGCCAACCTCAGGACAACCGGGCGGCCCCGGTGCCCTGTTCGCCGCAGGTGGCATTCACCGCCTTGAACATGAGCCACACCGTCTTGCCCACCGAGTGTTCCGTGACACCGAAGGCGTCGGACAGTTCGCGGGCCAGGTGCAGGCCTCGTCCCGTGCAGTCGTCCGCGGTGGGCGTCGACGGCATGGGGTGGCCGTCACCGCTGTCCCGGACCGTGACGCGAAGCTCGGCGTCTGCGGGTGAGATCGAGAGGCCCAGCTCGAATTCGCGGCCCTGGGGGACCCCGTGCAGCAGCGCGTTCGTGGCCAGCTCGGACACGCAGAGGCGGATGTCGTCGTGTCGTTCCGTGATGCCCCAGGTGGTGAGGGCGTCGAGGGCGAAGGCGCGGGCTGCGCGGACAGATCTGGGATGCCGGGGGAATCGTCGTTGCTGTGACAGGCGCACAGTGAACCACCGCCTTGTGCAGGGAGGTTGTACGATCGAGCAGGACCGTACTGCTATTCACGAATAGCAGCAAAGGTTGGGCCAAGGCGGCGACCTACAGTGAGTTGGCTACGGTACGAAGACGGCGCAACGCAGCAAGAAGCCCTCCGGCGCAGTGGAGTTCACGATGACCAGCAGTGGTGACTGGGTCAGTACGTCGATGCCGTATCTCACGCCGACGGGCCGGGATCGCCCCGAGGCCTGGGGTGCTGAAGCGGCCGCGGCGGGGCGCAAGGGGACTCAGCGCATCGTTCAGGCCGGTGAGGTTCCGGCGCCCGGTGAGGTGGCCGAACTGCTCGGCGTGGCCGAAGGGGGACCCGTGGTCGTTCGGCGCCGGATCATCGAACTCGACGGCGAACCCAATGAGTTGACGGATACCTATTACCCCGTTGAGATCGCCGGGGGGACTCCGCTGTCCGCCACGGCCAAGATTCGTGGAGGCGCGGTGACTCTGCTCGCCGAGCTCGGGCACTCCGGGGTCACGGTGCGCGAGGACATCACTGCCCGGATGCCGAGCGAGGAGGAGCGGGCGGCCCTTCGCGCGGGTCCGGACGAGCCGGTCCTGCGGCTGGCCCGGGTCACCCTGGACGCGGAGGGCCGGGCCATCCAGGCGGACCTGATGGTGATGCCTGCCACCCGCCAGCGGCTGCGCTACGAGATTCGGATCGGATGACCGTGCCCCGTACCGATGCCAATGCGTCCGACCGCCGCGCCCTGCATGAACGCATCGCCGCCGATGTGCGGGACGAGATCATGAGCGGTGAGCTGGCGCCGGGTGCCAGGCTGCCCTCGACGGCGCAGCTCAAGGCCAGATTCGATGCGTCGAGTGCCACTGTGCAGAAGGCGCTGCAGCTGCTCAAGGATGAGGGCCTGGCCGTCGGCCGGGCCGGGGCGGCGGTCACCGTCCGCGAGCACCGCCAGCGGACCCTGCGGCCCGCCGCGTACATGGCTCCTGCCGGGGACGGGCGCCCGTACCGCTGGCTGACCGAAGCCGCCGAGCACGGCGCGAGCCCTCGGAGCACGCTGCTGGAGGTGGCCGAGGTGGTGCCGCCGGCGGATGTCTCGGCGGCGCTGGGGCTCGCCGGTGGCGGTGTGGCCGTGCTGCGCCGCCAGCTGCTCAGCATCGACGACGAGCCGGCGGAACTGGTCGCCTCCTACTATCCGGTGGAGATCGCCCGGGGCACCCCGATCACGGAGCGGCGCAGGATTCGTGGTGGCACCCCGGCCCTGCTGTCCGGGCTCGGCTTCCCTCCGCGGCTCAGTGTCGACCGGGTCTCGGCGCGGGTGCCCACCCAGGAGCAGTACACGGCTCTCCTGCTCCCCAGCAGCCTCCCGGTGCTGCGCACCCTGCGCGTCGTCTACAGCGATGACGAGCGGCCCATCGAGGCGACGGTGATGGTCAAGGCGGGCCACCTGTACGAGCTGCAGTACGAGTTCGTGCCGTCCTGAGTGACCTGCGGGAACCGCTTCCCGCCGAGAAACGAGAAAACATAGGTCAGGTGTCCACGACCACGGACTCCGATGACCTCCCGT
The DNA here is from genome assembly GCF_042740015.1 of Streptomyces sp. NPDC059037. NCBI lineage: Bacteria > Bacillati > Actinomycetota > Actinomycetes > Kitasatosporales > Streptomycetaceae > Streptomyces > Streptomyces sp. NPDC059037. Next base: position 161 of record NZ_JBHYIG010000273.1, on the reverse strand, counting down.
CCCGCAGGGCCGGTCCGCATAGCCGCCACCGTGTGGGAGCTGCCGAGCTAGGGCAGGCGTCATGGGGCGGGGGCGTTGCTGGGCCTGTGGCTTTGATTGGCGCCGGGGCCGCCCGGTTGTCCTGAGGTTGGCGGTTCCGGGCCGGGTGTAAAGGGCGCTCC
>NZ_JBHYIG010000272.1:344-13253 GCF_042740015.1 Streptomyces sp. NPDC059037 | reverse complement strand
GGCATCCACGCTACTCAATGGGGTGCATAAGTGATCAGGAGGCGAGGGCCAGGCGGCCCTTCTTCTCGACCAGCGGCTTGTAGGTGAAGACGGTCTGCTCGCCGCTGCCCGACGCGTTCAGTGCCGCCGTGTTCAGCGGCGCGGTGGACGTCCTGGGCCTGAACTTGGTGTTGACCCAGGTCGGGCACTTGACGCTGCCCTTGCAGAAGGCCGTCACCGCGCCGAAGTACGCGAATCGGGGGCCTCCGCCGGCCGTCATCGTCTCGTCCGTGGCCAGCAGCATCTTCCGCCGGTCGACGACCTTGCAGCCACCCGGCCCGCACTTCACACGGTGGGCCCATCCGGTGAGGTTGTAGCGGTGTCCCCTGACGGGGTCGACGTTCGGCGACTTGGCCAGCCAGCCGATGATGCCGTACTTGGTGATGTTGTGCTTCTTCTTGATCTTGGTCCAGCCCCAGCCGACCATCTTGCCGTTGCTCTTGCGGTAGTACTGCCCCAGACGCAACGGCAGTTGGTTCTGCCTCGATCGGGAGTAGTCGAACTGCTTGAGGACCTTGTACTTCGACGAAGCCTGCACCGCGACGTCCTGCGCCGACCGCGCCGAAGCCACCGTGACGCGGTCGCCCTTCGCACTGCTCTGCGCGGCTTGCGCCGGGGCAACTCCCGCCAGTAGCGCCGCCGCCGTCACGCCGACCGCCGCCGCACGTATCTTTCGCATGCATCCCCCATGCCGTCGTCCCCCGCCCGCCCGCCGGGCGGGACGCTGGATGATCACCGTAGGGGAAGGGCCGCCGTTCCCCCATTGTCCTTTGGGGCAATGCCCGTTCGGGCAACCAGGTGTCGTGCCGGAAGATCGCGGTGCGCCTGGGCGTTGGCTCCAGGCATGAAGATCAGTGAGGCTTCCAGAGTCAGCGGTGTGAGTGCGCGGTCGTTGCGGCACTACGAGCAGGAAGGCCTGATTGTCCCGGGTCGCTGCAGCAATGGGTTCCGCGACTACTGCCAGGCCACGGTCGACCGGGTGCTCGTCATCCGCTCGCTCCTTGAGTCCGGGCTGCCGGTGCGGTTGATCAGGGAACTTCTGCCCAGCCTCACTGACGAGCGCGATGTCGGCACGGATGTGGATGGGGTGTGCGGGGAGTTCCTGCACGAGGTGCAGAGCTATCGCGATCGGCTCGCCGCGCGGATCGCCGTGCTCAGCGATCAACAGGCGGCGCTCGACGCCTACTTGCGGGAAGCAGGTGGCTCGGATCGATGATCCGCCGCTCGATCCTGACCTTGACGTAAGTGTCAGGCTCCTACGTTCAGTTGCATGGAGATCAACGAGCAGCACCCTGCCGAGCAGACCGTACGAGCACTGGTCCAGCGGTCACATGAAGGACCGAAGGACCTGACCCTCACGACCGATCAGCGCCGCCCCGCCGCGGGGCCCGGCGAGTACCTGATCCGCGTCGGCGCCGCCGGAGTCAACTTCGCGGACGTCATGCAGACGCACGGAACGTATGGAGGCGGGCCGCAGGCACCCTACGTGGCGGGCTTCGAGGCCGCCGGCGAGATCGTGGGTGTAGGCCCGGACGTCGAGAGCCCGCTTCAGCTCGGCACTCACGTCGTCGGAGCCGGCCCGGGAGCCTTCGCGCAGTACATGACGATGCCCGCCGCGGGTGTGCTCCCGGTGCCTTCCGGCTGGAGCGACGCCGAAGCTCTCGGCCTGGTGCTGAACTGGGCCACCGCCCTGGCGGCACTGAAGCCGCTCGGCGAGGTCAAGACGGGTGAGGTGGTGCTGGTTCATGCCGCGGCCGGAGGCGTGGGGCAGGCCGCCGTCCGCCTCGCCCGCCACTACGGCGCACGCGTCATCGCGACGGCATCACCGGCCAAGCACGACACCGTCAGAGCGCTCGGAGCCGACGAGGTCCTGGACAGCCGCCGCCCCGACCTGGCCGCGGAGATCACCCGCCTGACCGGCGGAGTCGACCTGGTCCTGGAATCGGTGGGGCAGGCCATGTTCAAGACCAGCCTGTCGGTCACCAAACCCTTCACCGGACGCGTCGTCGTCTTCGGTGCCGCATCCGGCGACGCCGGTCTGACCACACACGACCTGGTCTTCACCCACCAGGTCCGGATCCAGGGCCTGCACATCGGCGCGCTGGCGACCAAAGCCCCGGCCCTCTACCAGTCGCTGCTCGTGGAGATCGAGGCGCTGATAGCCCAGGGCGTGTACCCGCCCGGCACCCCCCAGCTCCATCCCCTGGCCGAGGGCCCGGCAGTGCTCCGGCAACTCGAAGCCGGCCGGACTCGCGGCAAGCACGCCCTCGATCCCTGGGGTTAGCGCCGGAGGTTCCGGGTGCCTCCATTTTCGTACGTAACATGCGGGCGCCCCCAGGCGTGTCTATGTCAGAGACAAGCCGAACCACGGGACGGACAGATGGACGGACGGGGGACGATGACGACGCGGTCGAGAGAACAACCGGACCACTCCGCGGAGTTCGACGCGTTCTACGCCGCCACCGCCAAGAGGCTGGTCGCCACGGTCTATGCGATGACCGGCGATCTGGCGGAGGCGGAGGACGCGGTGCAGGAGGCGTATGTACGGGCGTGGCAGCGCTGGGAGCGGCTGACGGGCGAGGGCGATCCGCTGCCGTGGGTGCGGACGGTGGCGTCCCGCCTGGCGATCAGCACCTGGCGGCGGACGCGGAACCGGCTGCGGGCGCAGTTCCGGCACGGCGCCGCGCCGGACGTCCCCGAGCTCTCCGCGGACCGGGTGGCGCTCCTTGCGGCACTGCGCGAACTGCCCCCGCAGCAACGGCAGGTGGTGGTCCTGCACCACCTCCTCGACCTCCCCGTCGAGCAGGTCGCCCGCGAGACGGGCGCATCGAACGGAGCGGTCCGCACCCGGCTGAGCCGGGCCCGCAAGGCGCTGGGGGAGCGCCTGACAGAGACGACTGCATTCACCGGGGAAGGGGCGGCCCACCATGGCTGAGGTCGAGGAACTTCTGGACGACACGAGGCTGAGCATGCCGAGCGGCGCGGAGCTGCGGGCGCGGGGCGGGAGGCGGACGGTGCGCAGGCGGATGGCCGCGGGGGTGGCGGTCGCGGCGGTCGTGGCGGGGGCGGCGACGTGGGGCGCGATGCCCGGTGGCGGCGACGGCCGGGAGGTGCGGCCCGCGGCCACGCCGTCGTCGAACCCCTTCAAGGCGGGCGGCGTCGTCCGCCTGCTGCAGCCCGAGCGGATGCCGGATGCGGACAAGTGGCACTGGAAGGGAACGGAGGAGGACGTGATGGCGGACCTGCCCCTGCCGAAGGTGGGCGGCACGGACAGTTGCCCGGAGTCGTACACCGTGCGGAAGGCGCCTGGCCAGGTTCAGTACGGCACGGAGTACTACAGCGACAAGGGCGCCACCGCGAGGCAGCGGGTGACGGAGTACGACTCCGAATCCGTAGCGGCGGACGAAGTGGCCCTCCTGCGCGAGGCCCTGACGGAATGCGGTCTGCGCGAGCACGGGGAAGGGGCGAAGCCGTACTGGTCAGGTACCACCAGGTCCTCCTCACGGCTCCACGTCACCGTGGAGCGGTGGCGGGGATGGGTGTCCGTGGTGGAGGTGGAAGCGGACGAGTCTGCGCGGTGACGTACGCCTCCGCGGCGCTATCCGGCGAAAGTGATCTGGACCGGCGCCACCTTCGTCTTCGTATGGCAGATGAGGAGCACAGTGAGGGTGCCGCCGGTCTCAAGGAGTCGGATGACTCCGTCGTCGTGCCCGTACGGGAGTGTCGCGCTCAGCGGGTCCGCCTGGGCGTCGATCAAGGAGGCGGCCAACTCCCGGCGTGCTGGGGCGGGTAACGACGCGTACGTCTTGTAGAGCTCCGGGTCCCAGTGAAGGTCGTAGATCACGCAGCGCCCTTCGAGTCGAGACCGGCCGTCTCCCGGAGCTCGGCCGGGGAGACGCGGACGAACTCGGGGGGCAGCTCGCCGTGCTTCTCCACGTAGTCCCGCACCTCGATCGCCCGCTCGTAGCCGACCGTCAGCTCCTCGGCCACCTTCTGCCACTTCGCCGCGACGGCGCGCAGTTCGTCTATCGGCGCGAGGTTCACCTCGGACAGGAACCGCATGCGGGTGGCCGGTGCGGGGATGGCCTCCGCGATACGTGCGATGTTCCACGGCTCGGTGGGCGTGCTCATGTCCTGGCTCCTCGGTTCGGTACGCCGATGTGGCCTCTGTTCCTCAGAGTAGCGGCGGGTTCTCGGGCGTGGCCGGGCCTGTGGACAACTCACCCTCGTACCCCCGGCGGCCGGTGTCCCAGCTCGAACCAGGTCGCCTTGCCGCTGCCGGGGCCGTGCGTGCAGATGCCCCAGGCGTCGGCGCCGTACGAGATGAGCTGTATGCCTCGGCCCGTCTCGTCGTCCCCGGCGGGGGTCTGGCAGCGGGGGAGTCCGGGTGCCTCGTCGTGGATGAGGATGCGGAGGTGGTCACCGGGGTTCGCGTATCCCGCGAAGAGGGTCACTGGGGCCGTGCAGTGCTTGGCCGCGCAGGCGTTGATCGCGTTCGTGACGGCTTCCGAGGTCAACAGGACTGCTGTGTCCGTGAGTTCGGTGCGACCCGTTGCGGCGAGGAGGGTGCGGACCGTTTCGCGCGCGGCGCGGACCCATGCGGGGTGGGGCGGGAAGACGAGGGATACGTCGGTGGGGCGGGGATGCGGGTGGGGCTGGTCCTCCATGAGGGCCTCCTCGGGGCGCGCGTCGCGGTGACCGTTGTCCGCCAACTCCTTTGCGGGCGGGGGTACTTCCACTTGCGGCGCGGGTGAGTGGGTCGATCTCGAAGGTAGGCAACGCGTTCTGCCGGGTGCAACCGTTTCCGACGTATGTCACTGATGTGGGTGATGAACTAACTACCTTGTGGACCAAGGGTGTTCGGACCGGAAGACTCCGCTGTGAAGGAGGTCATACATGCCACCCAGGAGTAACCCCAGCGAGCGGCAACGCCGACTCGGCCTCGAACTTCGCAAGCTGCGGAACGATGCGGGCCTGTCCGGTGACCGGGCTGGAGCTTTGCTGGACGCCGACCGTACGCGGATCAGCAACATCGAGGCCGGCCGGATCGATGTCTCCCGCAACCGGCTCTATAAGTTGCTACGGGAGTACGGGTGCCCGGACGGCGCCTACTTCGACGGGCTGATGGAGATGGCGCAGGGGCGGGGGACGGGATGGTGGGACGAGTTCCGAGACATCGTCCCCCGTAGCGCACTGGACCTCGCCGAGTTGGAGGCGCGCTGTTCCAGTATCCGCATGCACGAACCGCTCTTCATCCCTGGCATGTTCCAGACTGAGGACTACGCGTACGCGGTGACCAAGGCGACGGGCAAGGACCGGGACCGCATCGATCGGTACGTCGAATTCCGCATGGCGCGGCAGCAAGTTCTGACAGCCCCTGGGGCTGTGCCGTACCACGCTGTTGTTCACGAAGCCGCGCTGCGTGTGCATACCGGCGGGCCCACGACCATGCGCAAGCAGTTGCTCAGGCTGATCGAGCTGGCCAGGCTGCCCAACGTAACCCTGCAGATCTTCCCTTTCGAGCAAGGTGCGTACGCGGCCTTCAGCCGTCCGTTCATCCTCTTCGGCGGTCCGTCCAGGGAGTTGGAGACCGCCTACCTCGAACACCCGCTGCATTCGGTGTTCCTGGGGGATAGAGAACGCAATGCCGAGTACGGCAAAATGTTCGAACGGCTCGCTGGCCTGGCTCACGCCCCGGTCGACCCGGAGTCAGCGCCCGAGTCCCATGATGGCCGGGACTCACTGAGCCTGATCCAGCACGTCATGTACGAACTGTAGGTAGGGAGTCCGATGTCCCAGCTCGCTTGGCAGAAGTCCTCGTTCAGCACCGGCGACAGCGGCGAGTGCGTCGAGTTGGCGATCAACGCCGCCGGTGACGTCTACTTCCGCGAGAGCGACCAGCCCGCCCAGATTGCCACTACGAACCCAGCGGCCCTGCGTGTACTCCTACGGGGCATCAAGACGGGCGACCTCACGCCCCGTGCCTGACCTCCGTCCCTGGAGCGGCCCGGACGCCCCCTCCGTCCTGGCCGCCTTCTCCGCCCCGGAAATGGCGAGGCAGGCCGACGAGCCGGTGAACTCCCTTGACGCGGCGTCTCGTTGGATCGCGCGCCGCGAGGAAGAGCACGCCGCCGACACCGCGTACGCCTTCGCCGTGGTCGACGCCGACGACACCCCGCTGGGCAATGTCTCCGTAGGCGCGGTGAACCTCACCCACGCCACCGGCTGGGTGTCGTACTGGACGGTTCCCTCGGCGAGGGGGCGCGGCGTTGCGACGTGGGGCTGCGCCGCCCTGGCGAGCTGGGCCTTCGGCGAACTCGGGCTGTTCCGGCTTGAGTTGGGGCACCGCGTGAACAATTCCGCGTCCTGCCGGGTGGCCCACGGCGCCGGCTTCGCGGTGGAAGGCGTGCAGCGCCAGAAGCTCGCGTACGACGGGGCCCGCTACGACGTGGAGCTGCACGCACGGCTGGCTTCCGATCCGGTGTGATGCCACGGTTTGCGAGGAAGTCCGGCAACCCACGTTCTCGACGAGACCAGCACCTACCTTCGTGAAGGCGCGTTACGCATCGCGTGCGCCCCTCTTCTGCCGGAACGCAACTTTGCCAAAGTAGGTCCCCCACCCCTCCAGCCCGGCGGCACGCTGCGACGAACCGGTCCGCACCCGGCAGGAAAGCCGGATGAGCCAGTCCCCCTTTCCCGGAAGCCCCGCCTCTCCGGCCGCCCGGTCATCTCCCTCCTGCGGCGGAGGGGCGGGTGTCAAGGGTGGAGCGAAGCGGAATCGGCGCAGCCGACGCCCGAAGGGCGCCCTTGACTCCCGGCCCGGAGGCGCCAACCTCAGGACAACCGGGCGGCCCCGGCAACATCACCACCGCCGGGTCCCCGAAGCCCCGCCACAGCACCGGCGGGGTGGGGGCGGGTGGGTGGGGAGCAGCGGCGACGATCGGCCGCAGGCCCACCCGGCGGCGGTACACCCCGCAGAGCCCCGCGCCCGCCATCCGGACGTATCCCCGTCGTACTAGCCCCGGAAAGCCGCCTCAAAGATGCGGTACATCACCGTTTGGGGTGTATTTGGGCCTAAGTATCTCAATGGGACTCAGGCCCGAAAGGGAGGCACTCCATGCGTGGAGCCACGCACGCCAAGTGGGCCGCATGTGCGGTGACCGTCGCTCTCGCGGCGACTGCCTGCGGTGGCGGCGACGACAGCGGCGGCGGCGGTGGCGACGGCTCCGGGATCGTGGGGTCCTCGTGGGGTGATCCGCAGAATCCGCTGGAGCCCGCGAACACCAATGAGGTGCAGGGCGGCAAGGTCCTCGACATGATCTTCCGGGGTCTGGTGCGGTACGACCCGAAGACCGGCGAGGCCAAGAACATGGTCGCCGAGAGCATCGACACCTCGGACTCGCAGAATTTCACCGTGAAGATCAAGACCGGGTGGAAGTTCAGCAATGGAGAGGCCGTCACCGCGAAGTCGTTCGTCGATGCCTGGAACTACGGCGCGCATCTGAAGAACAACCAGAAGAACGCCTACTTCTTCGGCTATATCGAGGGGTACGACAAGGTCCACCCGGAGAAGGGGGACGCCACCGCCGACACCCTTTCCGGGCTGAAGGTCGTCGACGACACGTCCTTCACCGTCAAGCTCACGCAGAAGTTCTCCACCTGGCCCAAGACCCTCGGATATCCGGCGTTCGCGCCGCTGCCCAAGGCGTTCTACGACGACCATGACGCCTGGCTCTCCAAGCCCGTCGGCAATGGCCCGTACACCGTGGACTCGTACGCCAAGGGCTCGAAGATGGCCCTGCGGAAGTGGGACGACTACACCGGTCCCGACAAGGCGCAGAACGGCGGGGTCGATCTCAAGGTCTACACCGACAACAACACCGCCTATACGGATCTGATGGCGGGCAACCTCGACCTCGTCGACGATGTTCCGGCGTCTCAGCTCAAGAACGCCAAGAGTGACCTCGGTGACCGGTACATCAACACCCCGGCCGGGATCATCCAGACGCTGGCCTTCCCCTTCTACGACGAGGCGTGGTCGAAGCCGGAGGCGGCGAAGGTCCGGCAGGGGCTCTCCATGGCGATCAACCGCGAGCAGATCACCGACACCATTTTCCAGAAGACGCGTACGCCCGCCACCGACTGGACATCGCCGGTGCTCGGCGAGGCCGGCGGCTACAAGTCCGGGCTCTGCGGCGACCCCTGCAAGTACGACGCCGACGAGGCGAAGAAGCTGATCAGCGAGGGCGGCGGCATCCCCGGCGGCACGCTGAAGATCACGTACAACGCGGACACCGGCTCGCACAAGGAATGGGTCGATGCCGTCTGCAACTCCATCAACAAGGCCCTGGGCAATGACAAGTCCTGTGTCGGGAATCCCGTCGGGACGTTCGCCGATTTCCGAAGTCAGGCTTCGCAGCAGAAGCTGGACGGCGCCTGGCGCGCGGGCTGGCAGATGGACTACCCCCTCATCCAGAACTTCCTGCAGCCGCTGTACTACACGGACGCCCCGTCCAACGACGGAAAGTACTCGAGCGAGGAATTCGACAAGCTCGTCGACGAGGCCAACGCCGAGACCGACACCGCGAAGGCCGTCTCCACGTTCCAGGACGCCGAGAAGGTCCTCGCCAAGGACATGGCCGTCATTCCGCTCTGGTACCAGAACGGCAGCGCCGGCTACTCGGACAGGGTCTCCGACGTCGCGCTGAACCAGTTCAGCGTCCCGGTCTACAACGAGATCAAGGTCAGCTGAGGCATCGGAAGCGGCCGTCCGGCGAGAGCGAGAACCGCGCCGGGCGGTCGCTTCCACTACTTCCGGAGCCCTCATGGGACGTTATGTGATCCGGCGTCTGCTGCAGATGATCCCGGTCTTCTTCGGCGCCACGCTGCTGATCTTCCTGATGGTGAACGTGATGGGCGACCCCATCGCGGGCCTGTGCGGAGACCGCAAGTGCGACCCCGCGACAGCCGCCCAGCTGGAGAAGGAATTCGGCCTCGATAAGCCCGTGTGGCAGCAGTACGTGACGTACATGGGCAATGTCTTCACCGGCGACTTCGGCACCGCCTTCAACGGGCAGGAGGTCACCGAGCTGATGGCGACCGCCTTCCCGCTGACGATTCGGCTGACCATCGTCGCCATTCTCTTCGAGATCGTCATCGGGATCACGCTCGGTGTCATCACCGGGCTGCGGCGCGGGCGCCCCATCGACACGATCGTGCTGCTCCTCACGCTCGTCGTCATCGCGATCCCCACCTTCGTCACCGGTCTGCTGCTCCAACTCCTGCTCGGTGTCGAGTGGGGGATCATCAAACCCTCCGTCTCGTCGGAGGCGCCCTTCAACGAGCTGATCGTGCCGGGCTTCGTCCTCGCCTCGGTGTCCCTGGCCTACGTCACCCGCCTGACCCGGACGAGCATCGCCGAGAACCGCCGCGCCGACTACGTCCGTACCGCCATCGCCAAGGGACTGCCCAGGCGCCGCGTCATCACCCGGCACCTGCTGCGCAATTCACTCATCCCGGTGGTCACCTTCATCGGCACCGACATCGGCGCGCTGATGGGCGGCGCGATCGTCACCGAGCGGATCTTCAATATCCATGGGGTCGGATTCCAGCTCTATCAAGGAATTCTGCGGCAGAGCACACAGACCGTCGTCGGATTCGTGACCGTACTCGTCCTTGTCTTCCTGGTGGCCAACCTGGTCGTCGACCTCCTGTACGCCGTACTCGACCCGAGGATCCGTTATGCCTGAACCCAAGGAGCCAGACGGAGCCATCGCCCCGACCGGTGCCGGGGGCGCGATGGACCTCGCGGCGAGCGAGGGCACGACGCTGGAGAAGACGCCGGGTGGACCCGAAGGCACGGGGCCTTCAGCCCCCGCCCGCAGTCTGTGGTCCGACGCCTGGCGCGAGCTGCGGCGCAACCCGATCTTCATCATCTCGGGCCTCATCATCGTCTTCCTCGTCATCATCTCGATCTGGCCCTCCCTGATCGCCTCCGGCAATCCGCTCGACTGCGATCTCGCCAACGCCCAGAAGGGCTCCACGTCCGGGCACCCCTTCGGCTTCGACGGGCAGGGCTGCGACGTCTATACGCGGACCGTGTACGGGGCCCGCGCCTCGGTCACCGTCGGCGTCTGCGCCACGCTCGGCGTCGCGATCCTCGGCAGCGTCCTCGGCGGGCTCGCCGGGTTCTTCGGCGGGGTCTGGGACGCGATCCTCTCCCGCATCACCGACGTCTTCTTCGCCATCCCCGTCGTGCTCGGCGGCCTGGTGCTCCTGTCGGTGGTCACCAGCAACACCGTCTGGCCGGTGATCGGCTTCATGGTGCTGCTCGGCTGGCCGCAGCTCTCCCGCATCGCCCGCGGCTCGGTGATCACCGCCAAGCAGAACGACTACGTCCAGGCGGCACGCGCCCTCGGCGCCTCCAACTCGCGGATGCTGCTGCGGCACATCGCGCCGAACGCGGTCGCCCCGGTGATCGTCGTCGCCACCATCGCGCTCGGCACGTACATCGCCCTGGAGGCGACGCTGTCGTATCTGGGCGTGGGTCTCAAGCCCCCGACCGTCTCCTGGGGCATCGACATCTCGGCCGCCTCCCAGTACATCCGCAACGCCCCGCACATGCTGCTCTGGCCCGCCGGAGCCCTGGCCATCACCGTGCTCGCGTTCATCATGCTCGGCGACGCGGTGCGCGACGCCCTCGACCCCAAGCTGAGGTAGCCGCCCATGTCACCCACATCGCCCACGCTGCTCGAAGTGCGCGATCTGCACGTGGAGTTCAGGACCAGGGACGGCGTCGCGAAAGCCGTCAACGGCGTCGACTACAGCGTCAGGGAGGGCGAGACGCTCGCCGTGCTCGGCGAGTCGGGCTCCGGCAAGTCGGTGACCGCCCAGGCCATCATGGGCATCCTCGACATCCCGCCGGGAAAGATCACCGGCGGCGAGATCATCTTCCAGGGCCAGGACCTCCTCAAGCTCAAGGAGGAGGAGCGGCGCAAGACGCGCGGCGCCGGAATGGCGATGATCTTCCAGGACGCCCTGTCGTCGCTCAACCCGGTGCTCAGCGTCGGCCAGCAGCTCGGCGAGATGTACGTCGTCCACCAGGGGATGTCGAAGAAGGACGCCAAGGTCAAGGCCATCGAGCTGATGGACCGCGTCCGCATCCCGGCCGCCAAGGAACGGGTCGGGCAGTATCCGCACCAGTTCAGCGGCGGAATGCGCCAACGCATCATGATCGCCATGGCGTTGGCGCTCGAACCCTCCCTCATCATCGCCGACGAGCCGACGACCGCCCTCGACGTGACCGTCCAGGCCCAGGTGATGGACCTCCTCGCCGAGCTCCAGCGCGAGCTGCACATGGGCCTGATCCTCATCACCCACGACCTGGGCGTCGTGGCGGACGTCGCCGACAACATCGCCGTCATGTACGCGGGCCGCATCGTCGAGAAGGCCCCCGTGCACGAGATCTACCGGGCCCCGGCTCACCCCTACACGCGCGGGCTGCTCGAATCCATCCCGCGGCTCGACCAGAAGGGCCAGGAGCTCTACGCGATCAAGGGCCTGCCGCCCAACCTCATGAACATCCCGCCCGGCTGCGCCTTCAACCCCCGCTGCCCGATGGCCCAGGACATCTGCAGGACCGCTGTGCCGCCGCTCGCCGAAGTGACGTACGAGGGCCTGACCGCCCACCGCCGGAGCGCCTGCTACTTCTGGAAGGAGACGCTCGATGCCGATTCCGATGCCGCAAGGTGAGCACCTCGGCGAGAAGCAGCCGGAGGGTGAGCCGATCCTCCAGGTGCGGGGCCTGGTCAAGCATTACCCGCTCACCCAAGGCGTGATCATCCGGAAGCAGGTGGGCGCGGTCAAGGCCGTCGACGGCGTCGACTTCGACCTCGGCCAGGGCGAGACGCTCGGCATCGTCGGGGAGTCGGGCTGCGGCAAGTCGACGGTCGCGAAGATGCTGGTGAACCTGGAACGGCCGACCGCCGGGGAGATCCGCTACAAGGGCGAGGACGTCAGCAAGCTGTCAGGGCGCGCGCTGAAGGCGGTGCGCCGCAACATCCAGATGGTCTTCCAGGACCCCTATACGTCGCTGAACCCGCGCATGACGGTCGGCGACATCATCGGAGAGCCGTACGAGATCCATCCCGAGGTCGCGCCGAAGGGGTCGCGGCGGGGGAGGGTCCAGGACTTGCTGGACGTCGTCGGGCTGAACCCCGAGTACATCAACCGCTATCCGCACCAGTTCTCCGGCGGGCAGCGGCAACGCATCGGTATCGCACGGGGGTTGGCGCTGCGGCCGGAGATCATCGTGGCCGACGAGCCGGTCTCCGCGCTGGACGTCTCGGTGCAGGCGCAGGTGGTCAACCTCCTCGACCAGCTGCAGAACGAGTTCAATCTGTCGTACGTGTTCATCGCGCACGACCTGTCGATCGTGCGGCACATCTCGGACCGGGTGGGGGTGATGTACCTGGGCCGGATCGTCGAGATCGGCTCCGACGAGGAGATCTACGAGCACCCGACGCACCCGTACACGCAGGCGCTGCTCTCGGCGGTGCCGGTGCCGGATCCCCAGGCTCGGGAGCACCGGGAGCGGATCATTCTCCACGGGGACGTGCCGTCGCCCGCGAACATCCCGTCGGGCTGCCGCTTCCGCACCCGCTGCTGGAAGGCGCAGGAGCGGTGCGCCCTGGAGATCCCGGCGCTGGCCGTTCCGGCGGAGTTCCGCGGCGTCGAGGGACCGGCGGCCCATGACTCGGCGTGCCATTTCGCGGAGGAGAAGCAGGTGGTGCCGTAGGAGCGGTCCCTTTTTGCCCCCCCCCCCCCCCCCCCCCCCCCCCGGGGGGTGTACCCCCCCCCCCGGGGGTGGGT
>NZ_JBHYIG010000272.1:0-334 GCF_042740015.1 Streptomyces sp. NPDC059037 | reverse complement strand
TTTCGGGGTGGAGACGGTGGTGGTGCCGTAGGAGCGGTCCCTTTCCCGCCCGCCCACCCGATTGCCCGGCAGCTGTCCTTTCAGCCCGTCCGGCGTTTGAGGACGGACTCGGCGGAGCCGGTGATCAACGGCCACCGCGAGGAACCCGGCTTAACGCAGGGGCAATCGCGCCGTCGCGTACGCGATATACGTGCGCGGCAAGGTGAAGGACGTACGGCCGTGCGGGTGCCGTAGACCCCCCCGGGGCCGCCCACTGGCCCCCGCCCGCGGCCCCGAGCCGGGGGGCCGGGCCCGGCGCACGCCCGCCTCAGGAAAGAGTAGACGAAGATGAGGA
>NZ_JBHYIG010000271.1:0-13344 GCF_042740015.1 Streptomyces sp. NPDC059037 | reverse complement strand
GGGTGGGGGGGGGGCGGGGGGGGGGGGGTGGGCGAGCCGGGGGGGGGCCCCGGGGCGTGCTGGTCGCGGGCCCCCTCCCCGTGTCGGTGCGCGGCGGTCAGCCGATCGGCAGGTCCTTGACCGGGAGCCGGTCGGTGGGCAGGCTGCCCTTGGCGACCGAGTCCGTCGGCAGGCCGCCGGCCAGGTCGGCGGCGGGCAGACCGCCCTCGGTGGCCGTGTTCGCGGTCTCGCCGAGCAACTTGCCCGCGCTGCCCGCGACGCCGCCGGCGGTCTTCTGCGCCGCGGGGGTGGTGGTCTTGGCGCCCTTGCGGACGGCCTTGCCCGTGGTCGCGGACTTCTTCACGGCCTTGCTGCCGGTCTCGCCCGCGAGACCGGTGACGTTCTGTGCTGCGCCGTCGACGGCGCTGCCCAGGCCGGCACCGTCGAGGGCGGTGACGCCGCCGAGGTTGGGGGTGGCGGGGAGTTCGGCGGCGTTTGCGGAGCCGGCCGCACCGACCACGGGAGCCGCCCCCGCTGCGATGAGCAGCGCGGCGCGGGCGATCCGGCGGGTCAGGGGGAGGGACATGATGCTCCTTCAGACGGGAGAGAACGTGGGTGTGTCCGGCCGGATGGGGCCCGGCGTTCGGACGCAGTGAATACCGCTCGAAGCCCGCGAAGGTTGCGGTGGCCGAACGTAAAGAGTTGGCAATGCATCGCATAATCGGCTCGGATAAAATCGGGCAAAGGTCTCGCCTCGCGCGCGCCTGCTGAATCGTCAATGCCCTGTGATCGCAAGGGATTTGACGGATGTGGCGGGCAGTGCGCGAAAACCTGGACGGTACGTCGCCCGTGAGTGATCGGCGTGGTCCGATCGGGTGACGCGCCGTACTACTGCCCAGTGACGATTCGGACCTCGCCCGCGGCGCTCCCGGCGTCCGTGCCCGACTCGTCCGCGCCCGCCTTGCCGGGCTTGTGCCATTCCTTGCCGGAATCCCCGACCCGCCACTCCCGGCCCGCGTACGACACCTTCTCGATGCCGAGCGCGGACGCCTGGGCCACCGCCCAGTGCGCCAGCTCCCAGCCCCGCTTTCCGGCGCCGCCCTCGGCGGTCCCCGCCGTCGCGGACACCGGCACGGTCACCGCGCGGCCGTCACCCTCGGGCGCCACATCGCGGCCGAAGTCGCGCACGAGCGCGGCCCGCACCTGAGCCGGATCGCCCGGCTCCACGGGCTCCCGGCCCTCGCAGCTGAGCGTGGCGGGGGCGCGGCCGGTCAGCGCGGCGGCAAGCAGCGCCGCGTCCGGCTCGTGCTTCGCGTACGCCTGGGGATAGCCGCTGCGCTGCACGCGCTGGGCGGCGACCGTCAGAGGGAGGCGGGAGTAGCCGGGGACCTTGTCGAGATGGGCGTAGAAACGCGCGGCCGAGTACGCCGGGTCCATGATCTGTTCCTCGTTGCCCCAGCCCTGCGAAGGCCGCTGCTGGAAGAGGCCGAGCGAGTCCCGGTCGCCATGGCTGATGTTGCGCAGACCGGACTCCTGCAGGGCGGTCGCGAGGGCGATCGTCACCGCGCGCTCGGGCATGCCGCGCGATGTGCCCACGGCGGCGACCGTCGCGGCGTTCTCCGCCTGCTCGGCCGAGAACTCGTACGACGCCCCGTCGCCGTTGCCCGACACGACCTCGCAGCGCGGCGCGGGCCTGCCCCCGGAGACGTACTGCATCACCACATAGCCGACGAGGGCGAGCAGCACCGCGACGGCCGCCCCGATACGGAGGAGGCGGCCGCGCCGGACGAGGGTGGGGGGCTCAGGCACGCGACCAAGGTACTGGAGGCCGCTGACAAGGCGGCGCGCCGAGGGGCGTTAGGGTCGAAGCCATGGCTCAGACCTCGCATCAGCCCCCGCTCGACCTCACGCTCGACGCCGCCGAGCTCACCGCCAGGCTCGTCGACTTCCCGTCGCCCAGCGGCGAGGAGAAGGCGCTCGCGGACGCCATCGAGACCGCGCTGCGGGGTCTGCCGCACCTCACCGTCGACCGGCACGGCAACAACATCGTGGCCCGCACGAACCTGGGACGCGGCGAGCGCGTGATCCTCGCCGGGCACATCGACACCGTGCCGATCGCGGACAACGTGCCGTCCCGCCTGGACGAGCACGGGATCCTGTGGGGCTGCGGCACCTGCGACATGAAGTCGGGCGTCGCGGTGCAGCTGCGCATCGCGCAGACGGTCACCGAGCCCAACCGCGACCTGACCTTCGTCTTCTACGACAACGAAGAGGTCGCCGCCCACCTCAACGGCCTCGGCCATGTCGCCGATGCCCACCCCGACTGGCTCGCGGGCGACTTCGCGGTCCTCCTGGAGCCGACGGACTGCCAGGTCGAGGGCGGCTGCCAGGGCACGCTGCGGGTGTTCCTGAAGACGAAGGGCGAGCGCGCCCACTCCGCACGCGCGTGGATGGGCTCCAACGCGATCCACAAGGTCGCGCCGATCCTCGACAAGCTGGCCGCGTACGAGCCGCGCAAGCCGGTGGTCGACGGGCTCCAGTTCCACGAGGGACTCAACGCCGTACGGATCGAGGGCGGCGTCGCGACCAACGTCATCCCCGACGAGTGCACCGTCGTCGTCAACTTCCGCTACGCGCCCGACCGCACCGAGGACGAGGCGCTCGCCTTCGTACGCGACTACTTCGCCGACTGCGACATCGCCGAGTTCATCGTCGACGACCACACCGGCGGCGCCCGCCCCGGCCTCAACCACCCCGCGGCGGCGGCCTTCGTGGCGGCGGTCGGCGGCACACCGCGGCCCAAGTTCGGCTGGACGGACGTCTCCCGCTTCAGCGCGCTCGGCGTGCCCGCGGTGAACTACGGTCCCGGCGCACCGCTGCTCGCCCACAAGGTCGACGAGCGGGTCGAGGCCGCGCTGATCCCGGAGGCGGAGAAGCGGCTCACCGCCTGGCTGACATCGTGAGTTCCCGCAAGGATGCGTCGTTTGTAACGCCCAGAGACCTACGCTGAAGCGGCAAGTGAGCGTGACCGCAGCGGAAGGGGATGTTCATGGGTAATCCAGAAGCGCAGGGGCCGCCGGAGGAGCAGTACCTGGGGCCCGTGGTGCGGCGGCGTGAACAGATCACTCCCGGCACCACCGACCAGCGGCTGCTCGACACCGAGGGCGACTCGGAGTGGGTGCACACCGACCCCTGGCGGGTCATGCGCATCCAGTCGGAGTTCGTCGAAGGCTTCGGCGCGCTCGCCGAACTCCCCAGCGCCATCAGCGTCTTCGGCTCGGCGCGTACGCCGTACGGTTCGCCCGAGTACGAGGCGGGCGTCCGCATCGGCAAGGCCCTGGTCGACGCGGGCTTCGCGGTGATCACCGGCGGCGGCCCCGGCGCGATGGAGGCCGCGAACCGGGGCGCGCGCGAGGCCAAGGGCATCTCCGTCGGCCTCGGCATCGAGCTGCCCTTCGAGCAGGGGCTCAACGACCACGTCGACATCGGCGTCAACTTCCGCTACTTCTTCGTACGCAAGACCATGTTCGTGAAGTACGCCCAGGGCTTCGTGGTGCTGCCCGGCGGACTCGGCACCCTGGACGAGCTGTTCGAGGCGCTCACCCTCGTCCAGACCCGCAAGGTGACCCGC
This sequence comes from Streptomyces sp. NPDC059037, assembly GCF_042740015.1. Taxonomy (NCBI): domain Bacteria; kingdom Bacillati; phylum Actinomycetota; class Actinomycetes; order Kitasatosporales; family Streptomycetaceae; genus Streptomyces; species Streptomyces sp. NPDC059037. Next base: position 9,734 of record NZ_JBHYIG010000271.1, on the reverse strand, counting down.
TTCCCCATCGTCCTGTTCGGCTCGGAGTACTGGGGCGGCCTCGTCGACTGGCTGCGCAACACGGTGGTGGCGGGCGGCAAGGCGTCGGAGCACGATCTGCACCTGTTCCACATCACGGACGACGTGGACGAGGCGGTGGCCCTGGTCACCAAGGAGGTCGGCAGGTAGGCCCTGTGGCCGGGCGCGCGGTGTCGGCCTCTCCGGCGCCGCCGCTCCGCCGGGTCACCCGGCGCCCGTCGAACACCGCCGCTTCGCGGCGGCCCTTTCCCGCCCACTCACCCGATCACCCCGCGTCGGGCCCTGGTATTCAGCCCGCCGGGCGGCTCCGGCCCCTACGCAAGCCCTCGCCGAGCCACCGCCGGGTCCCGGTGCCCCGCGATCGTCGCCACCATGTCAAGCACCTGTCGCGTCTCCGCGACCTCGTGCACCCGGTACACCTGCGCCCCCAGCCACGCCGAGACCGCGGTCGTCGCCAGCGTCCCGATGACCCGTTCCTTCACCGGCCGGTCCAGCGTCTCGCCGACAAAGTCCTTGTTGGAGAGGGAGACGAGCACCGGCCACCCCGTCTCCACCATCTCGCCGAGCCGCCGGGTCGCCTCCAGCGAGTGCCGGGTGTTCTTCCCGAAGTCGTGCCCGGGGTCGATCATCACGGACTCGCGCGGGACCCCGAGCCCGACGGCGCGCTCGGCGAGACCGACGGTGACGTCGAGGATGTCGGCCATCACGTCCTCGTACGCGATCCGGTGCGGCCGGGTCCGCGGCTCGGCACGGCCCGCGTGCGTGCACACGAGCCCCACCCCGTACCGCGCGGCGACCTCCGCCAGCTTCGGATCGACGCCGCCCCAGGCGTCGTTCAGAAGATCGGCCCCGGCATCGCAGACCGCCTCGCCCACCTCGTGCCGCCAGGTGTCGACGCTGATGACGACGTCGGGGAAGCGCTTGCGCACATCGGCGACGAAACCGACCGTCCGCCGGGCCTCCTCCTCGGCCGTGACTTCCTCGCCGGGACCGGCCTTGACCCCGCCGATGTCGATGATGGCAGCACCCTCTGACACCGCCTGCTCCACGCGGGCGAGCGCGGGCTCGTCGCGGAACGTGGCGCCCTGGTCGTAGAAGGAGTCAGGGGTCCGGTTCACGATCGCCATGATCACCGGCACGTGCGCGTCGAATTCACGCCTGCCAAGCCTGAGCATCCCCTGTGAACCTCCTCGGTCGGTGCCGTCAGCCGCCCGCTGCTCGGCCGCCTGCGACCTTAACTGTCACAGCCGCATGGCACGATCGGACCCTGACAGATTCAGCACCGAGTTGCTGCATGGGCAGTCGAGCGTGGGGGCCCGAAGAGATGGTCTTGTTCTTGTTCCTGGTCATCGCCCTTGTGGTGGTGGTCGGCGCGGTGACGCTCGCGGTGGTGGGCGGCGGCGATCGCGCCGCGCTGCCCGACGTGTCGCCCGAGCGGTTCACCGATCCGCTGCCCCGGGAGCGCGCCCTGCGCCGCGCCGACGTCGAGGCGCTGCGCTTCCCGCTGACCGTGCGGGGCTACCGCATGGCGGACGTGGACGACGCGCTCGGCCGTCTCGGCGCCGAACTGGCCGAGCGGGACGCCCACATCGCGGAGCTCGAGGCGGCCCTGGCCGGCGCACAGGCCGCCGCGGTGGGCGGCCCCGGCCTGTTCAAGACGGACGCCCAGGACACGGAGCCGGTGCGGGACGCGGCCGAGGAGGAGAACGACCAGTGAGCGGCGACGCGGTGGCGGGCCCGGACGGCAGACTGCGCTGTCCCTGGGGGCTTTCGACCGAGGACTATGTGGCGTACCACGACGAGGAGTGGGGCCGCCCGGTCCACGGGGACGACGCGCTGTACGAACGCCTCTGCCTGGAGGCCTTCCAGTCGGGCCTGTCCTGGATCACGATCCTGCGCCGCCGCGAGGGCTTCCGCGCGGCCTTCGCCGGCTTCAAGATCGCCGAAGTGGCGCGGTTCACGGACGCCGACCGCGAGCGGCTGCTCGCCGACCCCGGCATCATCCGCAACCGCGCCAAGGTCGACGCGACGCTCGCCAACGCGCGCGTGCTCGCCGACTGGGCCGACGGCGAGCTCGACGAGCTCATCTGGTCGCACGCCCCGGACCCGGCGTCCCGCAAGGCACCGGGCAGGCTGGCCGACGTACCGGCGATCACGCCCGAGTCCACGGCCCTGTCCAAGGCCCTGAAGAAGCGCGGCATCCGGTTCGTCGGCCCCACCACGGCGTACGCCCTGATGCAGGCCTGCGGCCTGGTCAACGACCACCTCGAGGACTGCGTGATACGGGTCCCCTAGGCAGGCCTCACCGGCCCAGGTACTTGGGCTTCGCCTTGTCCAGGAAGGCCTGCACGGCGATCGCGTGGTCCTCGGACGCGCCCGCCCTCGCCTGGAGTTCGTCCTCCTTGTCCAGAGCCTCCTCCAGGGTGTGCCCGGCGGCGTACGCGAGCGACTCCTTGAGCGCGCCGTACGCGAGGGTCGGGCCCTCGGCGAGCGTGCGGGCCAGCTGCTGGGCCTCGGCCGCCAGCTCGTCCGCGGGGACGACCTTGTTGACGATCCCCAGGTCGTACGCCTCCTGCGCGCTGATGTTGCGCGGGAAGAGCAGCAGGTCGGCGGCCCTGCCCGGGCCGATCAGGCGCTGCAGCGTCCAGGAGACCCCCGAGTCGGCGGTCAGCGCGACCCCGGCGAAGGAGGTGTTGAAGCGCGCGGTGTCCGCGACGATCCGGTAGTCGGCGGCGAGCGCGAAGCCGAGCCCGGCGCCGGCCGCGACGCCGTTGACGCCCGCGACGACCGGCTTGGCCATCCCCGTGAGCGCCTTCAGGATGGGGTTGTAGTGCTCGCGCACCGTGCTCATCGTCTGCCGGGTGCCCGCCTCGCGGTCGGCGAGCAGCGAACCCACGTGCTCCTTCAGGTCCTGCCCCACGCAGAAGGCGCGCCCGGTCGCGGTGAGCAGTACGGCGCGCACCGCGGGGTCCGACTCGGCCGACTGCGCCGCCTCCCGCAGGGCGACCTTGGCCTCGGTGTTCATCGCGTTCATCGCGTCGGGGCGGTTCAGCGTGATCGTCGCGAGTCCGTCGCTCACCTCGTAGAGCACGGTGTCGGCCATGGTGAATCCCCTCCGGTGGTCCTGTCCTTGCCATCTTTGTCCGCACCCAGCATGTCGGAGATCATCGACCTCCGACATGAGGGGAGATATGTGACCTGCGTCAAAGAATTCCGGGCCCTGCAAGGCTATGAAGCGGCGAAGTATCGCAGCCACATCGCCGAATTGAGTGGTTTTGCGGGCGCGCGTTGCGCAAGCGATGCAGACCGATGTTGGTCATCGGGTCCTGCCATGCGGGATAATGGCCTGGAAGCAATGTGTTCGATGCCGGTGACACCTGGGTTGTCGGCTGCGATGAGCTGGTTTCAGGAAGGGGAACGAGCATGGCGGCCATGAAGCCGCGGACGGGCGACGGCCCGCTCGAGGTGACCAAGGAGGGGCGGGGCATCGTCATGCGCGTTCCGCTCGAAGGCGGCGGACGACTTGTCGTCGAACTGACTCCGGACGAGGCCGATGCACTCGGCGACGCCCTGAAGAAGGTCGTCGGCTGACGCGGAAGCGCGCCCAAACTTTTCACCGCCCCGGCATCGTAAAAGGTGCCGGGGCGGTGCTGTATCCGGGGTCGGGCGCCCCGAAGCTAGCGCTTCACGGCGCAGAGCAGCCCGTCGCCGACCGGCAGCAGCGACGGCATCAGGTCCTGGCTCTCGCGTACGGCGCGCAGCAGCTCGCGGATGCGCAGGACCTCGGCGGGCTGCGGCCCGGAGTCCACGGTGCGGCCGTCCGCGAAGGTGCCCTCGAAGCAGACGAGCCCGCCGGGGCGCAACAGGCGCAACGATTCAGCGAGGTAGTCGAGGTACTCGGTGCGGTCGCCGTCGCAGAAGACGAGGTCGTAGCCGCCGTCCGCGAGGCGCGGCAGTACGTCCAGGGCGCGTCCGGGGATGAAACGCGCGCGGTTGCCGGCGAAACCGGCGGCGCGGAAGGCCTGCCGTGCGAACTGCTGGCGGTCGGGCTCCGGGTCGACGGTCGTCAGCACTCCGTCGGGCCGCATGCCGTGCAGGAGATGGATTCCGGACACCCCTGTGCCCGTCCCGATCTCGGCCACGGCCTTCGCGTCCGCGGTGGCGGCGAGCATCCGCAGCGCGGCGCCGGTACCGGGCGACACCGAGGGCAGCCCTGCTTCCCGGGCCCGGTCACGGGCCCAGCGCAGAGCTTCGTCCTCGGCGACAAAGGCGTCGGCGAACGCCCAGCTCGTCTGCCGGTTGCCGGTAATGGCCCTCTCCTGTCCCCGTGGATGCCTGGCCGTGACTGTATCCGTTGGGGGTGGGAACCCGCAGATGGGACCGGGCGTTTAGTAAGGGTGTGAGGACAGCGGGGGTAACGAATGGATCAAGACCGGGCGCGGGCCCTTCGGCCAGGCAGGACACCTGGCGAGAAGCCCGTACCAAATTCCAGTAAAAACGCTTATCCGGAGCTAACGGGCGAGGTGGTTATGGTAGGGGCTCCACTGGACACCACCAGAGCCGACAGGGGAGGTGCGGCTGCGTCCGCGGATCGGGGCGGAGCGCTGAGGCGCTTTCTCAGGTTGGCGGGTGAGCCGAAATCCGTGACCGACACCGCTGACCGATCCCACGCTGCCCACTCCGCTCAGACCGCGACCTTTGCCGCTGAAGCGGAATCGCAGGCGTGGACTCCGCCCACCTGGGAGGAGATCGTCAGCACGCACAGCGGACGGGTCTATCGCCTCGCGTACCGCCTGACCGGCAATCAGCACGATGCCGAGGACCTCACGCAAGAGGTCTTCGTCCGTGTCTTCCGGTCCCTCTCCACGTACACGCCCGGCACCTTCGAGGGCTGGCTGCACCGCATCACCACGAACCTCTTCCTGGACATGGTGCGCCGCAAGCAGCGCATCCGCTTCGACGCCCTCGGGGACGACGCGGCGGAGCGCCTCCCCAGCCGTGAGCCGTCGCCGCAGCAGGTCTTCAACGACACGCATTTCGACGCGGACGTGCAGCAGGCGCTCGACACCCTCGCTCCCGAGTTCCGCGCGGCCGTGGTCCTGTGTGACATCGAAGGTCTTTCGTACGAGGAGATCGCCGCGACCCTGGGCGTCAAGCTGGGTACGGTCCGCAGCCGTATCCACCGTGGCCGTTCGCAGCTGCGCAAGGCCCTTCAGCACCGGTCGCCCGAAGCCCGCGCCGAGCGGCGTTCGCTCGCCGGAGCCATGGCGCTGGGAGGAGGGGGCGCGACCGCGTGAGTGGATCACGGTCGAATCCTGCCGAACGGCATCTAGCCGAGGCCGAGCAGCATCTGGGGGACCGACTCGCCGCCCTGGTGGACGGAGAGTTGGGCCATGACGCGCGTGAGCGGGTTCTCGCTCATCTCGCGACCTGTCCGAAGTGCAAGACCGAGGCCGACGCACAGCGGCGGCTCAAGAGCGTTTTCGCGGAGGTGGCGCCGCCGCCTCCCTCCGAGAGTTTCCTCGCCCGTCTCCAAGGGCTTCCCGGCGGCGGCAGCGAGCCGCCCGGTGGCCCGCGTGCGCCGGGCGGCGGCTTCGCCACCACGGACACCGAGTCGGGGCTGCCCCCGACCGGGGTCTTCGGGGTCAAGGGCGAGAGCTTCGGCTATGTGCCGTCGGGCGCCCATGCCACGGTGCTGCCCGGCACGGGGCGCGGTTTCCGCATCCACGACGTCAACCGGCACGAGGCCGAGCGGTCGCCGTGGCGCGGCAGGCGCTTCGCGTTCGCCGCGGCGGGCGCGGTGTCGCTGGCCGCGATAGCACTGGGCGGTGTCACGACGGGCATTCCCGCCGATCCCGGCGACCCGCGCGCGGGCGGCTCGGGAAGCAGCAGCAACAGCAACGCGTCGCCGCTGCGTTCGCAGGGCTCGGGTACCGGCACGGCACCCGACTCCTCACGGCGCCGCGGCAGCGGCCCGCTCACCGTGCAGGGCCAGCGCCCCGGCGTCCTCGCGGCGCCGGTCGCGCCGACGGAGGCGACAGGACCGCTGCTGCCCGGCGGGCAGGGACGGGGTCCACGCGTACCGGAGCCGGTCCAGGCCACGGCGCCGCTCTTCACCGGCGCGGCGGTCATGTCCCCGCTGATACGGCCGGTGGCTCCGCTCGCGCCGGGCGGCATGTCTCCCGGTGTCGCTTCCGGTGCCGCACCGCCGACCCCGGGGCCCGCGGCTCCGGGGCAGTCGGCGGACCCGGCGCACACCTCCGCGTCCTCGCCGATAGAGGGCACACTGCAGGGCACTTCGCAGATCCGCTGACGTGCTCTGCGCTTCGGCGCGGGAACCTGATTGAATCCTGGGTGGGCCGTGCCTGCCCAGGATTCGTTGCGGGCGCGGAGTTGAGCACGTAATCGGCGTCCGCCGCAGGCCAGTTGTGGGGAGAGCATGGACGAGGGCAAGCCCACGAAGGCGAAGTGGTGGAGCCGTCCCCGGCCGGCGTCGGCGTCCGCGCCCGACGGCGGACCGAGCGACACGGGCACCGGGCCCACGGGTGAGCCGGGCGGCTCCGACGACGCGATATCCGCCGCCGGACCGGCGGCGCAGGCGGCCTCCTCGGGCGATTTCACCTTGGCGGCAGCGACCCCGTCGGCCCCGGCCGCCCCCGCCGAGACGGCCTCCGTCCCGGCCCCGGCACAGGCCGACACGGCCCCCGCCCCGGTCGACACGGCCCCCGCCCCGGTCGACACGGCCCCCGCCCCGGTCGACACGGCCCCCGCGGACCGCCCCCGCCCGCTGCACGACCCCGATCCGTACAGCACGCCGCCCTACGGCGAGCCCGGCCCCTGGGCCCCCGCCCCGCCCGTCCAGCACCCGGTGGCGACCCCCGCCCACGGCACACAGCTCCCGGCGGCCGCACCCGGCGCGACCCCGCCCCACGGCACCCAGGGCCAGGCCCCCGCCCCCGCTCCCGTGCACGGCGGCACCCCGCCCCACGGCACCGCGCACCCCACGCCCCCGCAGCAGCCGGTGGCCCAGGCCCAGCAGCCCCACCCGGACCCGCAGACCCAAGCGGCCCCGCCCCGGCAGCCGTACGACCCCTGGAACGCGCCGCTTCAGCAGAGCGGCGCCGTCCCCGTCGACCCGGTCAAGAAGCGGAAGCGCGCGAACCGCACGCTCCTGGTCTTCGTCGCCGTCATCGCCATCGTCTCCGGCGGCATCGGCGGAGCCATCGGCGCCTACCTGGAGCGCAACGGCGGCACGGAGGTCGAGCTGCCGCAGGTGGACGCGGAGGCCAAGGGGCGGGCCAAGGACAGCGTGGCCGGCATCGCCGCGAGCTCGCTGCCCGGCGTCGTGACCCTGCACGTCAGCGGCGACGAGGCACAGGGCACCGGCACCGGCTTCGTCCTCGACGGCAAGGGGCACATCCTCACCAACAACCACGTCGTCGAGCCCGCGGGCACCGGCGGCGAGATAACGGTGACGTTCAGCGGCGGCGAGACGGCGGAGGCCGAGGTCATCGGGCGCGACTCCGGGTACGACCTGGCCGTCGTCAAGGTGTCGGGCGTACGCGGACTCAAGCCGCTGCCCCTCGGGAACTCCGAGAGCGTCCAGGTGGGCGACCCCGTCGTCGCCATCGGCGCCCCCTTCGACCTCGCCAACACCGTCACCTCCGGCATCATCAGCGCCAAGGAGCGCCCGATCACCGCGGGCGGCGAGAAGGGCGACGGCAGCGACATCAGCTACGTCGACGCGCTGCAGACCGACGCCCCGATCAACCCGGGCAACTCCGGCGGCCCCCTGGTCGACGCCCAGGCCCGCGTCATCGGCATCAACAGCGCCATCCGCTCCGCCGACGACAGCTCGGCGCCCGGCGGCGGCCAGGCCGGTTCCATCGGGCTCGGCTTCGCCATCCCCATCAACCAGGGCAAGCGCGTCGCCGAAGAGCTGATCAACACCGGCAAGGCCACGCACCCTGTGATCGGTGTCACGCTCGACATGGAGTACACGGGCGACGGCGCCCGCGTCGGCGCCAAGGGCAAGGACGGCGGCCCCGCCGTGAACAAGGGCGGTCCCGGCGACCGCGCCGGAATCGAACCGGGCGACGTCATCACCGAAGTGGACGGCCAGCGCATCCATTCCGGCGACGAGCTGATCGTCAAGATTCGCGCCCACCGTCCGAAGGACCGCCTGGAACTGACCGTCCAGCGCGACGGAAAGGACCGGAAAGTGACCCTCGTGCTCGGCGCGGCGGGCGGCAGCTGATCCCCGCCTTTCGCCCAGCGGCTACCGGACGGACAGGAACGCCGGGTACCGTGGACCCGGTCCGGATGGCAAGGAGTTCAAGGTGTTCTCAGACATTGGCCCGCTCGAGGTAGTGGCGCTGATCATCCTCGCCGTGCTCGTCTTCGGCCCGGACAAGCTGCCCAAGCTGATTCAGGACGCCTCGCGCACCATCCGTAAGATCCGTGAATTCTCGGACAGTGCGAAGGCTGATATACGCAGTGAACTCGGCCCGGAATTCAAGGACTTCGAGTTCGAGGACCTGAATCCGAAGACCTTCATCCGCAAGCAGCTCGACAACGACGAGCTCGGCCTGAAGGAAATCCGCAACGGCTTCGACCTCAAGAAAGAGATGGCCGAGGTCACGGACGCCGTGCACGGGCGCGAGAGCGAGTCCGAGAGCGGCTCGGAAGGATCGTCGGACGCGGCCCCGGGTGGCCGGATCGACATGACGAAGAAGTCCGGGCAGGCCCCGGCGGTCGAGCGCCCGCCGTTCGACGCCGACGCCACCTGACCTCCTCTTGCGCACCCTCGGTGTGCCCCGCGGCACACCCCGTGAGACACCCATGCGGCCGACCGATGTCCCGGCTTCCGCAACCGGTGTGGCTATCCTGCCTTGTTGTCCGGCTGAGGACGCCCGAGGGGGGCGGGCCCTGCGGACCGACGAGAACGAGGAGGCGGCCGGGTACATGGAGACGACAAGTCGCGAAGGCGCACAGGCGCCGGCCGCGGACGGTGCCGCACAAGCGGCGCCCTCCGCCCGGCACACGGTCGACGGCTATCTGCAGGCGTCCTTCCCCTGGTACGGCCTGGACGAGGCCTTCACGGGGCAGCGCTGGCTGATGCAGATCGGCACCGCGGACGGCGAGGTGGCGCACGGCTCCATCGGCCACGGCGACGAGCCGTCGGTCCGCAGCGAGGGGCCGCTGGGAACGAACGACAAGGAGCGCTTCGCGGTCGTGGTGACCGTCGAGGCCAACCCCGTTCGGCGTAGCGCGGACGGCACGGGCCTGCTGGAGGCGACCTCGGTGTCGTCCGCCGCCTGGCTCGCCGGGGTGGGGCTGCTCGCCGTCACCTGGCCGGGCCAGATGGACCACAATCTGCGCAACCGCTGGCTGGACCAGCAGACCGAGACGGCCTGGGTGCTCGCGGACGATCTGCAGGGCGAGGACTGGTCGACGCTCTCGCTGCCGGTGGACGGGGTGCCGACCTCGTTCCACTACCGCGAGTCCGAGTTCGGCTGGGTGCTCGCGGGCTCCACCGAGGAGGGCGTCCATCTTGGCGCCTACGGGCGTGGCATGAGCGCGTACGGCCTGGGCTTCTCGGTGGTCAAGGACATCGCCGAGTACGCGGCCTGACGACTTCCGGTTACGCCGATGGGGGGGGGGGGGGCGTCAGGGGGGGGGGCGCGCCGGGGGGGGGGGGGGTGGGGGGATGTGGT
>NZ_JBHYIG010000270.1:0-13386 GCF_042740015.1 Streptomyces sp. NPDC059037 | reverse complement strand
GCTCGGGGGGGCCCGCCCCCACCCCCCCCCCCAGCTTAACCCCCCCCCCCACCCCGCGCCCCCGCCCCCCATAGGGGGCCGGCCCCCCCGCTCCCGTGTTCAGCTGTCGATCATCTCCTGACGGTGTCTCAGCAGACCGCGGTCCGGTCGTACCGTCCACCCAGCGTCTGGAAGAACGCACTGTGCTTGTTCGGGATGGACTGGCAGGAGGTGTCACGCCAGTTGTGGACGATGATCCTGATCCGCATGGTCTTGCCGCAGTTGTTGTACGGCCAGGCCTGCATTCCGCCGTCGGCGTTGTTCACGTAATGGCGCTCGATACACGCAGGCGCGGTACCGCCCGCGGCGGCCTGTGCAGGAGCAGCCACTGCCGAAGTCGCGCCCAGTGCACCTGCCACCATGACAGCGGCCGAGCCGATCATTGTCTTGTGCTTCATCGTCAGCATTCCCGTATCCCCCATTTCTGTTCGGTGCTTTCTGTTCCGTCCGTGCGCGCTGTTTCCCTTCCACACGTACGGAACTGGTCGCCACCGAAACTACGGAATGCACGGACCACTGGCGTCACGTCCAGGTTTGACATTCGCCGTAAACCATTGCGGTAGGGCCGTACCGCCATGGTTGGAGGCCCAATGGCGCCAGGGAATTGGGGAGTTGCGGCTACCGTCGTCAAGGGATGCTGTTGCCGGAAGGGGCGAACCGCTCAATGGCCGTGAGCACTTGGCGTGCGCCGTCTTCGCGGGCGAGGGCGGCGGCGATGTCCCGGGCACGCGCGCGCAGGGCGGAGCTCTTGACCGCCGAGGTCAGCGCTGAGGAGAGGCGTTGCGCGGTCAGGTGCTGGTAGCGCAGCGGGCGCGGTGAGACGCCCAGGGTGTGGAGGCGGGCCGCCCAGAAGTGCTGGTCCAGCTGGACCGGGACGGGGACGGAGGGGACTCCTGCGCGCAGCCCGGCCGCGGTGGTGCCGGCGCCGGCATGGTGGATGACGGCTGCGGTCCGGGGGAAAAGCCAGGCGTGGGGCACTTCCTGCACAGTGATCAGGTCGTCGTTCTCGGCGTGCAGGCCGCTCCAGCCGGCCTGGATGATGCCGCGTACTCCCGCGCGGCGCATGGCGTCGGCGAGCAGGGTGCTCAGCCGCTCGGCGTCGGCGGTGACGAAGCTGCCGAAGCCGGCGAAGACCGGTGGCGGGCCCGCGTCGAGGAAGTCCAGCAGCCGCCGGTCGGGCTCCCAGCCGGGTGGAGTTTGGGGCCACCAGTAGCCGCAGACCTCGTGCCCTTGGGGCCAGTCCGTCGGGCGGGGGACGATCCGCGGGCTGAAGCCGTGCAGGACACTGCGCCCGCGTGGCAAGCCCAGCATGCCGCCGAACCTCCGGCGCGGCAGGCCCAGTTCGCGGCGCAGGGCTCCGACGGCGGGGGCGAAGATGCGGTCGGTGCCGGCCCACAGGGCGTAGGCGGCAAGGAGGTTGCCTTGCGATCCGAACGAGCGGCCACCGGCGAGCATCGGCGGAAAGGCGCCTGTGGGCTGGACCGGCTGGAGGTAGACCCCGATGCTCGGCAGTCCCAACGCCTCGCCGAGCGCCGCGCACATGGGATCGGTGACCGTTGAACTCAGCACGACGTCGGCGCCTTGCCGTACGGCGTCCGCGACGCCACGCGTCAGCCGGGGCATGAACGCCCGTGCCATACGTGCCACTCGCGCCATGGCCACGGGCGGGCTGACCGCTCTGGCAAGACCCTGGCCGACCTGCGAGGCCAGCTCCTGGCGCGGATCGACGGGCAGGGCCCGGAAGCCGAGTCCGTGGGCGGTCACCGCCTGTTCGAACCGCTCATGGGTGGCCAGGGTCACCTCGTACCCCACGGAGCGCAGCCGCACGCCAAGTCCCGTATAGGGGGCCACATCGCCCCAGCTCCCTGCTGTCACGATCAGTACGTGCATGGTGACAGGATGTCAGGTGGCGCTGTGCGGCTGCGCAGGGATCCGCCGGGCGGTACGGTGCGATGCCGTTTCTGTCACGCTCGACGCGGTGGAGGCGGCCGCCGGAAGGCGGCGGTGACATCACTCGTCGATGCCAGTCCGCCATCCCGCCTGTGAACGGCATCGGCGACGGCCAGTCCCAGATCCCGTCCTGCTTCGACAGCCGCATCGCAAGGGCTGTTCATGCAGGAACGCTCGCGGGCGAGGGTCAGCATCTGCGGCCACGGCGCAACTCCAGCCGCTCACCCGGGAAGCGCTCGCGGAAGTCGCGGTCGTGCGAGACCGTGACCACCGCCCCTGGGTACGCCGCGAGCGCCGCCTCCAGGTCCTCGACCAGGTCGAGCGCGATGTGGTTCGTCGGCTCGTCGAGTACGAGAAGGTCCGCGGGCCGGGTCACCAGCCTCGCGATCTGCAGGCGACGCTGCTGCCCCGCGGACAACAGCGCGACCGGGACGTCCAGATCCTGCTCACGGAACAGCCCCAGCGCCAGCAGCTGATCGGCGTACTCCTCCGGCGGCCCCGGATGCCCGGCCGCGTAGGCGGCGAGCAGCGGGAGCCGCGTGGAGCGCGCGGGCAGCTCCTGCGCCAGATACCCGATGCGTGCCGGTCGGCGCACCGCCCCTGTGTCCGGCTGGAGGTCGCCCGCCAGGACGCGCAGCAGCGTCGTCTTGCCTGCCCCGTTCTCGCCCGTGACCAGCAGCCGCTGCCCGGCCGCGATCGTAAGGAGCCCGTCCAGACGCAGCCGCTCGCCGACGCTTACGCCGTCGAGCGCGGCAATGGGTTGCCCTTGTCCGCTGCCGCTTGAGTGAAGACGAGTGCTTTCGGAAGGGTCCTCCACCAAATGCATGGCGCCCGCCGCCGTGAACCGCAGCGGTTCGGGTGGCGCCGCCACCGGGTTGCGCCGCAGGTGGGCCAGCCGCTCCCGGACGGAGCGCACCTGCCCGCCGAGCTTTGCCTCATGCGAGCGGCGGTGCTTGCCGAAGCCCTGCTGTGGGTCCTTGCCGGTGGTGGCCAGTCGCTTCCCGGCGGCCTCAAGCAGATCCTCCGCGCGGGCCACCTCCTCGAGCCAGGTGGCGTATTCCTGTTCCGCGCGGCGTCGGGCGGCGGCCTTCGCGGTGCGGTAGCCGGCCCAGCCGTCGCCGTACCGGTGCACCGTGCGGGCGTCCCGGTCGACCTCGAGGATCGTGGTGGCGATGCGCTCCAGGAAGCCGCGGTCGTGGGTGACCGCGACGACGGTGCCGCGGTGCGCGCGCAGGTGCTCCTCGAGCCAGTGCACGGCCGCCGCGTCGAGGTGGTTCGTCGGCTCGTCCAGGAGCAGCAGTTCTGGGGCTGCGGCCAGCACGCAGGCGAGTGCGAGCCGCGACTGCTCGCCGCCGGAGAGCGAACCGAGCACGCGCTCGCGGGTGATCCCGGCGAGCCCGAGCCCATGCAGGGCGGCGTCCACGCGGGCGTCCGCCTCGTATCCGCCGCGTTCCTCGTACGCGTTCAGGAGGTCGCCGTACGCGGCGAGTTCCTCTTGCGATGCCTCGCCGAGATGCTCCTCGGCCGTACGCAACTGCCGCTCCATGTCGCGCAGTTCGGCCAGCGCGAGATCGACGGCGTCCTGCGCGGTGCAGTGGGGGTCGAGGTCGAGGGTCTGGGCGAGGTGGCCGATGCCTCCGGAGAAGCTGACGGTGATCTCCCCGGCGTCCGGCACCTCGGCCGCGGCGAGGAGCCGCAGCAAGGTGGACTTGCCGGAGCCGTTCTCGCCGATGACGGCGGCCTTCTCGCCCGGGCGGACGGTGAGATTGACCTGGTCGAGGACGATCCGGGCGCCGTAGGACTTGGTGACGTCTTTGACGGACAGCTGCGCCACGGCAGCGGGCACAGCGGTATGGGCGCGTTCGCGCATATGACTTTCCCTGGGAATGCGAAGGGTCTACGGGCGGCAGAAACGGCGGCGTCGGCCGTGCCCGGACTCAGAGAAAGTAGAAGAAAGCCATGCCCGCACTATACAAGACGTTTCGTCTCGTCACCACTCGTGGGAGCCGCTGGATCCGCGGCCCCGACCGTCAGCGTGCCGCGGTGATCCTGATCTCGGCCACCGAGCCGTCGCCCCGTAGAGTCAGCGCCCCCGGGCCCTCGTGGCGTACGCAGTCGAGACGGCCGAGCGCGGTCTCCCGCCCGTCCGGTCCGCCGACGGCGATCCCCTCGGTGGCGGTCATGACGAGCAGGGTCTCGCCCTCGGCGCACACCATCTCCGCTTCCTGTGCGGCGGCGACGGTGACCATCCGCACCCGTGCCGTGGCCCGGCCCCTGCGGGTCATCACATTCATGTCGCGCACCGCGCCCCCTTCCAGCCGGCAGTCCGTCACCGCGTCGCCGGAGAAGGCGAAGGGGCTCAGCGGGCCGACCGGCTGCGGTGTCCCGTCCACGGTCAGCACCATGCCTTCGCCCTCGACCAGGGTGATCACGCGGTCGATTCCGGGAAAAGAAGAGAAGGGGCCTCCCGCATCCACGTCCGCGATGCTCACCCGCCAGTCGAAGCCGTCCGCGGGCTCCGCCGAGGCCAGGGGCGCCTGCACGGCACCCGACGCGACCTCCCGGGTCGTGCCGCCGCCGTTCTTCCACGGCATGCTGCGGTATTCGCTCCAGCGCAGAACAGCTCCGCCCATCCGGCGCCGCCTCCCTCTTCCGTCGTACGTCGGGCCGCCTTCACCGGCGTACCAGGCACGTGATCACCGAGTCCGGGGCCAGACTACGTGCCGACCGCGGGCAGAGGGCGGGGGGAGGCACCCGCCGGTTCAGTCCTCCGCCCTGAGCTTTCGGGTGATGCGGTGAACGAAGGCATCGGCTTCTGCCGGTGTGATCTCGACGTGGTCGTAGTCGTTGTGGCCGAGATAGTAGCGGCGCAGGTACTCCGTCGGTTCCCAGCGCAGGTTTCGGGTGAAGGCGTCGTCGCGGACGGTGGTTCCGGCCTGACGGCGGCGCACGATGCCTGCCGGATTGCCGCGCGGGAACTCCTCACAGATGCACGCGTAGTACGTCGTGGTGTCTGCGGGCGAGTTGAGGACCTCCACCGTCGCGCCTCGATCAGCGAGCCACAACTCGAGTTCCAGACCGTCCAGTTGGCGCCGGTCGTCGTGTTCGGCGACGAAGGCGGGCCCGAAGATGCTGCCGTGCAGACCCTGGAGCTCGGTGCGTTCGTCGAGGACGACCTGGAAACTCGTGCGAGCCACGCCGGCTCCGGTCAGGTCGGCGCCTTCCAGCCGAGTGGCGCCGAGCAGCGAGGCGCCGTCGAGGCGCGTTTCCCTGAGCCGTGCTCCGCGGGCATCGACCGCGTACACGTCCGCGCTGCCGAGATTGGCTCCCGTCAGGTCCGCATCGCGCAGCACGGTCTCGGTCAGCTCGGCCTTGACCAGGCAGGCCCCCGTCAGTACCGCTCCGGTGAGGTCCGACCAGCCGAGGTTCGCCCGGTATAGATCCGCTTTCCGCAGCAGGATGCCGCGGGCGGTCGACGGGCAGAACAGCGCGCTGCACAAGTCGGCGCCGGACAGGTCGGCCCCTGAAAGGTCCAGGTGCGTGGCGTCCAGGGTGACATCGGCGTCGGCTGCCGCCCATTGGGCAAGGACCTCAGCTGCCGCGGCGTCGACCGGCGGCACGCGCACGTGCCGCCCCGCAGCGCCGGCTGGTGTGGGCGAGGTCTCTTCTGTATCCGTCACTCCCCGAATATACGAACCTCATCGCCCGGCGGGAGTTCGGCCCTCGCGAGCATCCGGTGCGCCACGCGAGACTCTCAGCCCGCGTGAAGGATCCGAAAGCGATCGGGTTCCGCCGGATCTCGGTCAACGACTTGGATGGGCGGCCGATCCCATTGCCACACGCTGATGCCTGGCGTGCGTGAGAACTGGATCTGGCCGCGGGTGCCTTCGACTGCGACGTGCGGCCAGGATTCCGCGGTACGCGCCCGATCCACGCCATGAGTACGCAGCACGTCCGCGAGGACGGTGATCGTGTCGTAGCCCTCGAAGGCGACGAAGGAGGGTGCTTCGGCCAGCTGTTCGCGGAGGGTTTTCTCGACTCGTGCGCCGAGTGGGGTGAGGCGCTCGGGCAGGTAGCGCAGGAACGGGATCGCGGCGCCGTCGTCGCCCAGCAGGGTCGCCCATTCGGCGAACTCCGGTTGCCCGGCCGGAGCACCGATCATGGTCTCGGCGAGGCGCTGGTCCCGGCGGACGGACTTGACGATCGGCACTGCCGGCTCCGGGTGGCCGACCAGGACGAGGAGTGCTGTCGCGCGATGAGCGACGAGTTCGTCGCACAGGGCCGTCGGGTCGAGCGTGCTCATGTCGAGTTCGGTGACGGTGCCGCCGCGTGGAGCGAGGTGGTCCCGCAGGATGCGGGTCCCAGTGGCCCAGTAGACGCTCGGCTGTGTTGCTACCGCGATGCGGCTGTGGCCGGTGCTGAGGAGGAAGTCCGCGTAGATCTGCCAGCCGCGTGACTGTGGCGGGGCGAGGCGCGCCACCCATTCCGTCGGCTCGTCGGTGAGCGCGTCGAGCACCGCTGACGAGCAGAGGAACGGCAGGCCGATGGCGTCGGCCCTGGCGGCAGCGGCGCGGGCGACGACGCTGTGATACTCCCCCGCCAAGGCGGCCACGCCCAGGCGAGCCAATTCGTCCACGGCCGCCGCGGCCCTCTCCGGATCAGCTGCCGTGTCCCGGACGACCAGCTCGACTGGCTTTCCGCGGATCCCTCCGTCTTCATTGACATCGCGTACGGCCAACTCGAGTCCAGCGAGCAGGTGTTGGCCCGCCTCGGCCCAGCCGGGCCGGGTCAGCGGAACGAGAGCGCCGATCTGGACGGTTGATCCGTCAGTCCGCTCCGCTGCCGGTGGCGATGGTGGCGTGCTCATGCGTCTGTCTCCCTGATGTGACGATGCGGTTGCCGTCGGCCCGGACAACAGTGCGGCAAGGACCTGCAGTACGCCACCACTTAATGGTCCGCCACTTAATGGTCCGCGGGGGCCTTCACAGCTTCCGGACGCGCAGTACGCCCGTCAGCATCGGCAGCGTGAACTCCCCGTGGGCGGTCTCCGGTGTGCCGGCGAGGAATCCGCGGATCCGGGCCAGCGTGGCCTCTTGTTCCTGTTCCGGCATGACCAGCATCCCCGCGCGCGTCGCGATGGTCGCGACGAGAGAGTCGCCGGTGCGGCGCTGCCCGTGCGGGAACTCGACCTGCTCCGGTGAGCCGAAACGAGCGGCCGTGCCGGACTTCTTCGGCAGGTGCATCTCGGCCGTCTCGGCACGCCAGCCGGCGGGCGTGTCACGTGGGCCGATGGCCGCGCTGCCGCCGACCCGTGCGAGCCCGGCGATCCACTCGACCTGGTCGTCCATGAGGTTCCACAGGCCGGCCAGAATGCCGCCGGGCGCGAGGACTCTGGCGATCTCGGGTCCCGCGACGGTCATGTCGAACCAATGCATGGCGTTGCCTGCCAGCACGGCATCGACGGACGCGTCCGGCAGCGGGATCGACTCGGCACTGCCCGACAGGGCGCGGACGCCCGGCAGCGAGCGGCGCAGCTCGGTCAGCATGGCCGGGTCGGGCTCGACCGCGATGACTTCGGCACCCAGTGCGACCAGCGTGGCGGTCAGCTTGCCGGTTCCGGCACCCAGGTCGAGCACGCGCGGGCCGGGCGCGGGGTCGAGCGCCCAACGCACCGCGGCCTGGGCGTAGTCCGGACGGTGCTCGGCGTAGGCGGCGGCCGCTGCGCCGAACGACGAGGCGTGACGTAGCACTTCATCCTGATCCACACGGTCACCGTATCCGTGCCGGAAGTCGCGAGCGGGGCGATCGCGAATCTGGTCAGTTCCGGCAGTCGGCGACCCGTCGGCCGATCTGTTCAAGGAATTCCTGGATGGATGCTGCGGCGACCTCGAATTCGTGGAACCAGGAAGCCGTGGTCGACCTCCAGACTCGTCCGCTGCCTGCCACCGCGAAGAGATGGCCGCCACCATCACTGGCGAAGACGATGCCGGGCGATTCGTCGTCGACCTGGACGGCACCGTACTCGCGGAAGTGCGCGGCGACCGTCGATGCGGAGTGAATGAAGTATCCGTTCTCGACATCGGGCCAGGAGATCTCGCGAACCACCCAGTAAAGGGTGGTCAGGTCGGAGGGGATCGGCGTCAGGTCCACGAGTGCGTCCGTCGCCTCGTGGCTCTCATCTGTCGCGAGGATGATGGCGTTCTCGTCCGGCGGGAAACCATGGGTCTTCAGGAACTGGGTCTTCAGGAACGAAGACATCACCGCTCCGAGCGCCGCCGAAGTCTGCTCGCACCAGCCTCGCAACCACTCCAAGTCCAGCCGTTCACCAGACACGTTCATGCTCCTTGGCACGCCCCTCAGGCCCGTCATCCGCGAGCCTGGGCGCGCGGACCCTGCATGTCGAACAGGACGAGAAGTTCCACCGCTCCGCCGTCCGCGCTTCCCAGCCAATGCGGCAAAGACGTGTCCCACTCGGCGACGTTGTCCGCTTTCACCGTCAGATCGCGTTCTCCGACCACCAGTCGCAGAGTGCCATGGAGTACGTAGACCCATTCGAAGCCCTCGTGCGTCTGCAATGTCGGTTGGAGTGGCTCCGGTCGTGCCGGAATGAGCATCTTGAAGGCTTGTGTTCCGCCCGGCCGCCGGGACAGGGGCACGAAGGTCATGCCGAACCGCCGGATCGGCTTCAGGTGGATTCGGGGGTCGCCGGCGCGCGGGGCGCCCGCGAGATCGTCCAGCGGGATGTCGTACGCATGGGACAGATGCAGCAACAGTTCAAGGGTTGCCCGGCGCCGGCCGCTCTCCAGGCGGGACAGGGTGCTTTCCGACACTCCGGTGGTCGCGGACAGATCAGCCAGGGTGATACCGCGCGCCAGCCGCACCGCCCGCAGTCGCGGTCCGACCGCGTCAAGCACTTCTTCCATTGCAGGGTCCATGGGGCCAGCTTGCCGAAACGGCAAGGAGCGACGCCACATTGCGACACGTCGACTGAGACTGGCCCCACGGAAACCGAGCGGAAGGAACGCAATGGAGACCTCTGACGCGGCAACGTACTGGGACAAGGTGTACGCGCAGCGGCCCGCGCCTGCTGACCCGCAGCCGAACGTCCGCCTCGTCGAGACAGTCACCGCACTGCCCCCAGGGGACGCGCTGGACCTCGGATGCGGTGGCGGCGGCGACGCGCTGTGGCTCGCGAGCCGGGGCTGGCGGGTCACCGCCCTCGACGTCTCGGCCGTGGCGGCGACGCGGCTCGACCGGCTGGCTCGCACGCGCGGCCTCAGCGACCGGATCACCGCCAAGCAGCACGACGCTCGCGCCTCGCTGCCCGGACTGCGCTTCGATCTGGTCACCGCCCACTACTTCCACACTCCCTACGGGCAAGACAGGGCCGGCATCCTCCGCTCCGCGGCGCACCTGCTGCGTCCCGGCGGGCGGCTCCTGGTCGTCGACCACGGGTCGACTGCGCCGTGGTCGTGGAATCAGGACCCGGACGTGCGCTATCCGACTCCTCAGGAGGTCGCGGCACTGATGCGCCTCTCTCCCGCGCAGTGGACGGTCGAACGCGCGGATGCGCCACGTCGCACCGCGGTCGGCCCCGACGGGCGCACCGCCGAGGTCATCGACCACGTCCTGCTCATCCTCCGGAACGAGTGACACCGCCCCGCGGGCCTCCCACACCAGCGAGCCCTCCACAACCACAAGAGCGAGCACCTCACAGGAGCGAGCACCCCACGAGAAGGAGCAGGCCATGCCCACTTCCGCCCGCCGCAATGACACCCCGCCGCCCCGTACCGCGAACAGCGAGTCTGATGTCCTGCGCGGATTCCTCGACTATCTGCGCGCCTCGATCGCCGCCAAGGTCGACGGAGCCGCAGAACCCCAAGTCCGGGCGGCCGCAGTGCCGTCGGGCACGAGCCTGCTCGGCCTGCTCAGCCATCTGATCGCCGTCGAGAGCGCGACGTTCCTCGGCGAAAGGGTCGCTGACTGGCAGGCGACGTTCCAGCCGGACCCCGCGGACAGCGTCGCCGACGTCGTCGCGCGCTACCGGGCAACCGTCGAACGCGCGAACAAGGTTCTCGACGCCTGTACCGATCTCGGCGCACCGCTCCCCCGTCCGGGGCGTTCAGGCCGTCCGTCGCCGAGCGTTCGCTGGGCGCTCACCCACATGATCGAGGAGACCGGCCGCCACGCAGGGCACGCCGACATCATCCGCGAACTCGTCGACGGCGCCACCGGACGCTGAGCCCGCCCCGCTGGAGAGGCTCAGGAGCGGAAGCCGATGACGCCGAATCCGGGCCGTGCCGCCGCGTGCCGCAGCCACCCCAGGCACTGCATGACGGCCTCGACGATCTCGGGCTCCAGGGGCGGGGCCTGACCCGAGGCATCAACAGCCCGCTTGGTCGCCTCGAACTGCTCCAGCGCCCGCACGCACTGTTCATGTGTCCACTCGCCGCAGCTCGGGGTGTCCGTCCACGGCAGGGGTTCGGGCAGCGTGCCGTAATCGAAGTCCGCCACCGACACCGCCGTGATGCCCAGGGCGGTCAGTCCTTCGTCCACGTCGGACAGCCAGCTGCCCCGGTGCGGAGTGAAGCAGGAGTTGTCCAGGAACGAACCCGTCAGATCACACACCCGCTTGTAGGCGTAGCCATATTGGAAGGCGTGGTTCTTGTCGTCGCTGAAAGGCCCCCCGTGCACGACCGCTGTCAGCGCCTCGAACGCGGTGGGTGCGCCGTTCTGGATCGAGTGGGCGAACTCGGAGTCGGCATGGGCCAGTTGGTCGCCGAAGCTGTCGCGTATCACCGCGAGCAGCTCGCCGTCGCGGGAACCGACCAGGGCGCGGGTCGCGGTCACATCGAGCAGGTAGACACTCAGAGAGGAACTCATGCCACAACCCTAGACACGGCCACTGACACTGACGCCGGCGCTCGCGGTGAAGGAGATCTGAACTCTGCGCCGACTGCGACGACCCCCTATTCGCTTGCCGCCGACCGACCCGGTCGGATAGGAATCTTGCATGCTCAGGGGCAACAAGGTCGGGCTCAGGGCCCGCCACGAGGACGACATCCCGGTTCTGCGGACCGAGCTCTACGACGACGTGGTCAACGGCTCACGGGCCGATGCCTCGCCGTGGCGGCCGATCACGCCCGACTCGAAGGATCCGCGGCTCGTGGTGGACGAGACGAACCAGGGACTCGTCCAGTTCTCCGTGGTGGAGCTGGAGGGCGACGCCCTGGTCGGCACCGCGACGCTGTGGGGCATCGACAACCACAGCCGGTCCGCCCACATCGGTCTCGGGCTGCTGCCGTCCGCCCGCGGCAAGGGCTACGGCACCGATGTGGTCGCGGTGCTTTGCCACTACGGCTTCGTCGTGCGCGGCCTGCACCGGCTGCAGATCGAGACGCTGTCGGACAACGCCGCGATGCTGCGCTCCGCCGAGCGCAACGGCTTCGTCCGCGAGGGTGTACTGCGCTCCTCGGCCTGGGTGTTGGGCGAGTTCCTGGACGAGGTGCTGCTCGGGCTGCTCGCGCAGGACTGGAAGCCGGACTCGAAGGGCTAGGCCGAGGTCCATCAAGGCCTAGTCATTGGAGAAGTCACTCGCCGCGCCCAGGGGTCTTGCCCGCACGTTCCGGGAGCAGTTCCGCCCTGTGGTCGGCGACTTCCTGCCGCAGGGCGGCACGCACGGCCCGTACGGCGGGGTGGGTGACCGCCTCGCGTCGCAGGGCCAGGGTGATGGGCAGCCGGATGTCGACCTCGTGGGCAAGGAGCCGCCGCAGCTGCGCCCGGTGGGCCAGGAAAGCCGGCAGTACGCCGATGCCGGCGCCCAGGCGGGTGGCCTCCAGCTGGGCGAAGACGTTCGTGGAGGAGAACGCGGGGGCGGCGCCCGGCAGATGGCGTTCGATGTCGAGATCGCCGACCTGGAGCATCGACTCGATGTAGAAGATCAGCGCATGCTCCCCCAGGTCGGCGCGTGTCCTGGGGGATCCGCACCGGGCGAGGTACTCGTCGCTGGCGTACAGGCCCAGCGTGTAGTGCGTGAGGTGTTCGGTCACCAGGCGGTTGCCCGGCGGCCTGCCGATGGCCAGGGCGAGATCGAAACCGGACGGGTGCAGGGTCAACTGCCGTGTCGCCGTGATCAGTTCGACCTGCAGCCGGGGATGGTCCCGGCGGACGCGGGCCAGCGCGGGCGTGGCGAAGACCGTGCCGAAGCCGTCGGGGGCGCACACCCGCACCGTGCCGTGCAGCGACGGCGTCTCCTGGCCGGACACCGCGTCGGCGACCCGGGCCAGAGCCTCCTCGATCGCCCGTGCGTCCTCCGAGACGGCCCTGCCCGCATCCGTCAGGACCCACCCTTCGGCGCCCCGTTCCATCAGACGCACGCCAAGGCTCTTCTCCAGCGCGGCGATCCGGCGGGAGACGGTGGTGTGGTCGACGCCCAGCGCGTCGGCCGCCGAGACCAGACGCCCCGTACGGGCGACGGCCAGCAGGTGGCGAAGGTCGTCCGCGCGCAGCTTGCGTGGATCGACCGTCCCGCGGCCGGACTCCACAGGCAGGGTCGGCTCGCTCGCAGCCGGGTGGGGACGTGGACAGGGGCGCACGAGAGCAACGTATCTGCATAAGTGCACACCGTGTGTGCGTCATTGGCGATTGAACGCACACCGGCGCAGGGGGCACAGTCGAACAGGCCCGGCCAGAACCGCCCCGGCCAATTCGCCCCTCCCCCGATACTTCTCCCCTTCCTTCCTCTTCCTTCCTCTTCCTTCCTCCCAACGTCGCGAGGTCTGCATGGTTGCCAGCCTGTCCCTGCCAAGGATCATGCGCGTCGGCCGCGGTGCCGCCGACGAACTGGGCGACGTCATCACGGGGTTGGGGCTGAGCCGGCCCCTCCTGGTCACCGACGCGTTCCTGGAGCAGACGGGCGCGGCGGAACGCATGCTGGCGACACTGCAGAAGGCCGGGCTGCACCCGCGGCTGTTCTCCGGCACGGTGCCCGACCCGACGACCGACTCCCTTGCCCCTGGACTGCGGGCGCTGCACGACCACGAGGCGGACTCGGTGATCGGGTTCGGCGGCGGCAGTCCGATGGACACCGCCAAGGCCCTGGCCCTGCTCGGCGCCCAGGGCGGCCAGATGCGCGACTACAAGGCGCCACGCGTCAACCTCGGCCCCGCGCTCCCCGTCATCGCGGTCCCCACCACCGCCGGCAGCGGATCGGAAGCAACCCAGTTCACCGTCATCACCGACAGCGCCACCCAGGAGAAGATGCTCTGCCTGGGCCCGGCGTTCCTGCCGCTCGCCGCCGTCCTCGACGTCGAGCTGACCCTGTCGCTATTGGGGGGGGGGGGGGGCCCCCGCGCCCGCCCCGCCCCGCGCGCACGCCCCCCAGCCGCACGGCGTCTC
>NZ_JBHYIG010000269.1:0-13507 GCF_042740015.1 Streptomyces sp. NPDC059037 | reverse complement strand
CTTGTTGGGGTTTGCGCTAGCTGGGGGGGGCCCCCCGGGGGGGGGGCGCCGAACCTCTCACCGCCCCGCGCCCCTTACGGGGCGCAGTTCCCCGCGCCCCTTACGGGCCGCTGAATTCTGCGCCAATCCGACTTGACCGAAGATCCGCTGAATCAGGGGAGTTGGCGCCGCCACTCGGGCGCATGGGGCTGTGGCGGGGGCGGGGGCGGACGGGCCCGCGTGGCAGGGTTTCGGCCCATGGCCAGTGGCTTCCGCCCGCCCGATCCGTGCTCAGCAAAGGCCCCTATGCGACTCCGCCGCCACCTCGCATCCGGCGTCACCGCAGCCGCTGCCGCCGCGTTGGTGGCGGGGGCGGCAGCAGGCGTGGAGGCGGCGGGGAGACCTCAGGGCCAGGTTCCGCGGCCGACCTGCGCCTCCGCCGTCCACGGGGAATTTCCCATCGATACGCAGATCGGGGGCGGCCCCGGCGCCTATGAATCCGGCGGCGGCTTCCGCGGCTTGACCGTCGAACTGGCCAACACCACACGCGGCACCTGCGGGAACATCCACCCCGTAGTCGTCATCGTCGACCAGGAGCGTCAGCTGCGGCCCCGGCAGATTCAGCTGGACTTCCACGACGGCACACGGTGGCGGCCCGTGCGGTTCGAGCGGACCGACCGGGACGAGAACGTCGGCGTCTTCGGTGCCGGAGGCAAGGGTGGCTTTGCCGGGTTCACGGTCGGGGCGGGGAAGCGGCTCAGCGTCAAGGTGCGGCTGTCCTTCACCTCCGACGCCCGCTCCGAGCGCGCCGTGGCCTCCGCCGCGATTGTTCAGCGGCGGGACGATGACGGTGACTGGGTGGGGGAGTCGCGGGACTACGCGTTCGCCATCAGCGAGGAGGAGGCCGGCGAGGGGGGTCGGGACGGGGGCGGCGGCGACACCACCGCGGGTGGCGATGGCGGTGGTCGTGAGGGCGAGGCGTCCGCCGGTGACGGGTTCTCGTACGCGGATGAGCTTGCCGCCACCGGGCCGGGCACGCTGCTCCGTGTCGGCGCCATTGCCGCGGCGCTGTTCGCCTGCGGCTGGGGCTTGACGGTGGGGGCGCGGCGAATCCTCGCCGGCAGGAGGCGTTGACGGGTGGTTCGACCGACCCGGTGACTGGGGCCTGCTTGTCGTCATGAGGCCGTCCGTGACTGGTCGCGCCCACGCGGCGGAGCCGCACATGTCACAGCCCCGCGCCCCTGACGGGGCCCGGTCGACGCCCCGCGAAGGCCCCGCACCCGCCGTTCACCCTCCAGTTCACCGACGTCTGCGAACATCCCTCCGTGAACAACCCGAACTCCCCGCACCCGCCCGCCCACCTGCTCGATCAGGCCCCCGGAGCGCCCATCCGCTCCGGTATCCCCGAGCATGGCCGCATCCCGAAGTACTACGCCGTCAAGGCCAGGATCGCCGCCCTGATAGAGGAGTTGGGGGACGGGCAGACGCTGCCGACCGAGCGGGATCTGGCCGTGCGGTACGAAGTCGCCCGGGAGACCGTGCGCCAGGCGCTGCGTGAGCTGCTGCTCGAAGGGCGGCTGCGCAGGCAGGGGCGGGGCACCGTCGTCGCCGGGCCCAAGCTGGAGCAGCCGCTCTCCCTGGCCAGCTACACCGAAGGGGTGCGCAGGCAGGGGCGTACACCTGGGCGAAATCTCATCTCACTCGACCGTTTCCCCGCCCCCGGGCCCCTCGCCGCGGAGATCGGCGTGAAGCAGGGGGAGCCCGTCTGGCACATGGAGCGTGTGCTGCTCGCCGACGACGAACGGGTCGGGCTCGAGAGTACGTATGTGTCCGTGGCCCGCGTTCCCGACCTCGACCGTGACTTCGAGCCGGACTCTTCCTTCTACGCCTATCTGCGCGATCGGCTCGGCATCTCCTTCGGGGACGCCGACGAGCGCATCGAGACGGTGCTTGCCACGCCTCGCGAGGCGCTGCTCATCGGTACGCCGCCCGCGCTCCCGATGCTGCTGATCCACCGCGTGTCACGGGACACCTCCGGCCATCCGCTGGAGCGGGTGCGCACGCTCTACCGGGGCGACCGCTTCTCCTTCACCACCCACCTGGGCGGCCGCGGCGACAGCGACAGCGACAACGGCTGAACCTCCCCTCCCCGAACCGCGATCGATCCACGACGATAACGAGAACGTAACGGGTCTAGGCCAACCTTGGGTGGCCGTTCACCGTCCCGTTGCCGTCCGGCCCCGTGCGGGTCACCCGTCCCCAGGAGCGTTGCCGTCGTGAGAGTCATCGTCGTAGGAGCCGGCGTGGTGGGAACCATGCACGCCTGGCACGCAGTGGAACGCGGCCACGAGGTCGTACAGATCGAGCGAGAGACCGAGGCCCGAGGAGCCTCGCTGCGCAACTTCGGGCAGATATGGGTGAGCGGCCGCGCCGGCGGCGAGGAGCTCGAAACGGCGCTGCGGGCACGTGAGTTGTGGCAGGGCATCGGCGAGCGCGTGCCGGGACTCGGCTTCCGGGCCAACGGCTCCCTCACCCTCGTACGCAACGAACGCGAGCATGCCGTCGCGCAGGCCGCGCTGGCCCGCCCCGACGCGGCCGAGCGCGGCTACAAGCTGCTGACCGCCGACGAGGCCCGCGACCTCAACCCCGCCCTGCGCGGCGAGTTCAGCTCCGCCCTGTGGTGCGAGCGGGACGCCGCCGTGGAGCCGCGCACGGCTCAACTCCGGCTGCGGGAAGCCCTGTTGGCGAACCCGCGTTACACCTTCCTGCCGGGGCGTGAGGTCCGCGAGGTCGTCGGTGAGAGCGCGGTGCGGGACGACCACGGTGACGTACACACCGGTGATGTCGTCGTGCTCGCCACCGGGGCCTGGCTCGGCGGGCTCGTGCGCGAGCTGGCGGGACCGGATCTGCCCGTGCGCCGCGTGCGCCTGCAGATGATGCAGACGGAGCCCCTCGGCGAGGCGCTCACCACCTCCGTCGCCGACGCGGACAGCTTCCGCTACTACCCGGCGTACAAGTCGGACGCCCTCGACGCGCTCAACGCCGGGCAGGCGCAGGCCCCGACCGCCGCCGCGCACAAGATGCAGCTGCTCATGGTGCAGCGCAAGGACGGCGGCCTGACCATCGGCGACACCCACGAGTACGAGCACCCCTTCGCCTTCGACACCCTCGAAGACCCCTACGACCACCTCACCGAGGTCGTCGAGGGCTTCCTCGGGCGGCCGCTGCCGAAGATCGAGCGGCGCTGGGCCGGGGTGTACGCGCAGTGCGTCGACACGAGCCGTGTCGTCCACCGCCAGCAGGTGCGCGACGGCGTGTGGCTGGTCACCGGGCCCGGCGGGCGCGGCATGACCTGCTCGCCCGCGATCGCCGAGAAGACCGCCGACGAGCTGGGATGGTGAGTGAATTGACCGCGAAGAGCATGGGTCTGGTCGTGCTGGACATGGCCGGGACCACCGTCGCCGACGGAGGCCTGGTCGAGCAGGCCTTCGCCGTCGCCGCGCAGGAACTCGGCGTGCAGCCGGGATCGGCCGACCACACCGCGAAGCTCGACTATGTGCGCGCCACCATGGGCGAGTCCAAGATCTCCGTCTTCCGGCACCTGTTCGGCGCGGAAGCCCTCGCCCAGCGCGCCAACGTGGCCTTCGAGAAGGCGTACGGGGAACTGGTGGACGGCGGGCGCATCGCGCCGGTCGCCGGGGCCAGGGAAGCCATCGAGGAGCTGCAGGGGGAGGGGCGGACCGTCGTCCTGACCACCGGCTTCGCCCGCGTCACCCAGGACGCCATCCTGGATGCGCTGGGCTGGCGTGACCTGGTCGAGCTGACCCTGTGCCCCGCCGACGCGGGCGGTCGCGGGCGGCCCTGGCCGGACATGGTCCTGAGCGCGTTCCTGCGGACGGGGGCGGTGGACGGCGTCCGGCAGATCGCCGTCGCGGGCGACACGGCGTACGACATGATGAGCGGCGTCCGCGCGGGGGCCACGGTCGTCGCGGGCGTGCTCACCGGGGCGCACGACGACGCGGCGCTGCGTGCGGCCGGCGCCACACACGTGCTCGGTTCCGTCGCCGAACTCCCCGGGATACTCAGGGGTGTTGACGCATGAGTGACAGCACCCCCGCACGCAGCGGTATCCGCTTCGATCATGTCTCGGTCGCCTATGGCAAGAACACCGTCCTCGACTCGCTCGACCTGACCGTCGAGCCCGGCGAGGTCATGGCCCTGCTCGGGCCTTCGGGATCCGGCAAGACGACCGCGCTGCGGGCCGTGGCCGGGTTCGTGAAGCCCGTGTCCGGGCGGGTGTTCATCGGCGAGCGCGATGTCACCGCTCTGCCGCCGCACCGGCGGGGCATCGGAATGGTCGTCCAGCAGTACGCGCTCTTTCCGCACATGCGGGTCGAGGACAACGTCGCCTTCGGCATGAAGGCGCAGAAGGTGGCCAAGTCCGGGATTCCCGGGCGGGTCGCCGATGCGCTGGAAATGACGGGCATGGGGGCGTACGCGAAGCGGTTTCCGCGCGAGCTGTCCGGAGGGCAGCAGCAGCGGGTCGCCATCGCGCGGGCGCTGGCCATTCGGCCGGGGGTGCTGTTGCTCGACGAGCCGCTTTCGGCGCTTGACGCGCAGTTGCGGTCGGGGATGCTGGCGGAACTCGCCCGATTGCACCGGGAGTTGCCCGACGTCTCCATTTTGTACGTCACCCATGACCAGGTGGAGGCCTTGACGCTGGCCGACCGGATCGCCGTCATGGACCGGGCGCGGCTGCAGGACTGCGGGACTCCGCAGGAGCTTTACCGGGCGCCTCGGAGTGAGTTCACGGCGTCCTTTGTGGGGAATGCGAATCTGCTGCCGGTGAGTGTCGCCGACGGGGGTGTCTCCTTTGCGGGGGCGTCGCTGAAGGTCGATACGGGGGAGGCGGTGGTGGGGGCGGCTGCCACGTTGTGCGTGCGGCCGCATCTGGTCGGTCTTGGGGATGGGCCCAACGCTCTTACGGGCAGTGTTGCCGAGGTGCAGTGGCGGGGGGCGACGCATCGGTTGTACGTGGAGGTCGGCGGGCAGCGGGTGAAGGCGGATCTGCGGGAGCTGCGGGATCCGCCTCGCCTCGGTGATTCGGTGACCCTGCATTTCGCCCCCGAGGACGCGGTGTTGCTGGGTGCGGGGGTGACCGATGGCTAGCTTCGGTGCGCGCCTCGTGAAGAGTGACCCGGCAGTGAAGGCTGTGCCCACCCGTTCCGCCGTGCGGAACGCCTGCCCACAGCCGGGGCGGACGGCGCAGGGCGGGGAACCCGGGCGGGAGGGTCGGGGGCGAAAGCTGCCCGCGTTTATGTGGGCCCTGCCCCCCATCGCGCTGCTCGGGGTCTTCTTTCTCTACCCCATCGCCCTCGTCGTCCAGCAGTCCGTGCAGCCCGACACCGGCGGGACCTCTCTCCGGCCCTACTCCGATGTGTTCGCATCCGAGGCGTTTCGGGAAGCGCTCGGGACCACCGTGTGGCTGGCCGTGGGGTCGACCGTGGGGTGTCTGGTGCTCGGGTTCGCGCTCGCGCTCGTCATTGCTTTCGTGCCGTTCCCGGGAGGAAAGGCCGTCGCGAAGTTCATCGACGTCTTTCTCTCCTTTCCGTCCTTCCTCATCACCCTCGCCCTGCTGCTCATCTACGGCACCAAGGGCATGGCCAACGGGATATGGACGGATGCGACGGGGGCTGCGGACGGGCCGTTCCAGTTCCTCACCACGCCCTGGGGTGTTCTCCTCGCCGAGATCACCTACTTCACGCCCTTCGTGATGCGCCCGCTGCTCGCCGCGTTCTCGCAGATCGACACCGCGCAGATCGAGGTCGCCTCCAGCCTGGGCGCCAAGCCCGCCCGTATCGTCCGGCGGGTCATCCTGCCCGAGGCGCTGCCCGCCCTCGCCGCCGGCGGCAGCCTCGTACTCGTCATGTGTCTGAACGAGTTCGGGATCGTCCTCTTCACCGGGGCGAAGGGTGTGACGACCCTGCCGATGCTCGTCTACAGCAAGGCCATTCTCGAATCCGACTATCCGGCGGCCTGTGTCGTCGCCGTGGTCAACATCGCGATCTCCGTGGGCCTTTACAGCCTCTACCGGGTGGTGAGCCGTCGTGTTGGTGCATAGCCGCAAGGGGAAATGGGCCACCTGGGTTCTCTTCTTCGTCTTCTTTCTGCCGCTCTTCGCGTTGCCGCTGCTCGTCATCCTCGCCGCGTCGTTCTCCTCGCACTGGTCGGGGGCCTTCCCGTCCGGCTTCACGGCCGAGCACTACGAGTCGGCCACCCGCGGGGAATCCCTCGAGGCGCTCACCACCAGCCTGCTCACCGCCGTCGGCGCGAGCCTGCTCGCGCTGACCGTCGGGGCCTGGGCCGCGCTCGCCGCCGCCTCGCTGAAGAAGGGCGGCAAGAGGGTGCTCGACACGCTCTTCGTGCTGCCCGTCGCCGTGCCGTCCGTCGTCGTCGGCCTCGCGATCCTCGTCGCGTTCAGCAAGCCGCCGATGATCCTCAACGGCACACGCTGGATCGTGATCCTCGCGCACACGATTCTTGTCACGGCGTTCGCCTACCAGTCGGTTTCGGCTGCCATCGTGCGTCTCGACCCGGCGTACGAACAGGCCGCCGCATCGCTCGGTGCCCGGCCCTCGTACGTCCTGTGGAAGGTGAAGCTGCCCCTCCTGCTGCCGTCCCTGAACGCGGCCGCCGGGCTCTGCTTCGCGCTCTCCATGGGCGAGTTGAGCGCCACGATGATGCTCTACCCGCCGGACTGGATGCCGCTCCCCGTGCAGATCTACGCGGCCACCGACCGCGGCTCCCTCTTCACCGGAGCGGCCGTCGCGGTGGTCCTGATGGCGGCGACGCTGCTCGTGCTCTTCGCCGTCTCGCGCATCCGCACCCGCGCCTCCTATCGCTGAACCGTCCGTTCCCGAACCGTCCGTTCCCGAACTGCCCGTCCCCGAACTGTCCGTCCCCGCAAGGTTCTGCACGTTCCTTCATGGTTCTTCAAGGAGCAGGAAACGTCATGTCCCGTCACGCCACGCGCATCAGAACGTTCGCCGCCGTCTCCGGCAGCCTCGTACTCGCCGGATCGCTCACCGCGTGCGGCGGCGACTCCTCCGCGTCCGACGCCAAGGAAGTCACCGTCTACAGCGCCGACGGCCTCAAGGGCGAGAACGGCGACGGCTGGTACGACCAGGTCTTCAAGGACTTCGAGAAGAAGACCGGCATCAAGGTGAACTACGTCGAGGGCGGCTCCGGCGAGATGGTGCAGCGCGCCGTCCGCGAGAAGTCCAACACGCAGGCCGACGTCATCATCACGCTGCCGCCGTTCATCCAGCAGGCCGACGAGAAGGGCCTGTTGCAGGCCTACAAGCCCAAGGGTTCGGAGGAGGTCGACGGCGCCGACAAGGCAGCCGACGGCAAGTGGACCTCCGTCGTGAACAACTACTTCGGCTTCATCTACAACAAGAAGGAGCTCGGCGGCGGCAAGGCGCCCAAGACCTGGGAGGACCTCACCGGCTCCTCGTACAAGGACAAGGTCCAGTACTCCACGCCCGGCGTCGCGGGTGACGGCACCGCCGTGCTCATCAAGGCGATGCACGACTTCGGCGGCAAGAAGCCCGCCATGGATTACCTGAAGAAGCTCCAGACGAACAACGTCGGCCCCTCCGCCTCCACCGGCAAGCTCGCGCCGAAGGTCGACAAGGGCGAGCTGCTCGCCGCCAACGGCGATGTCCAGATGAACTACGCGCAGTCCAAGGACATGCCGAACCTGGGCATCTGGTTCCCGGCCAAGGAGGGCGGCAAGCGCACCACCTTTGCTCTGCCCTACGCGGCCGGCCTGGTCGACAAGGCCCCGCACAGCGCCAACGCGAAGAAGTTCCTCGACTACCTGCTCAGCCAGAAGGCGCAGCAGCAGGTCAGCGAGATCGGCGGCGGCTTCGCGGCGCGCAAGGACATCAAGGCCACCGACGCCAACGCGGTCGCGCTCGACAAGATCGTCGACGGTGTCGAGGTCTTCGAGCCGGACTGGGCGGACATCTCCGAGAACCTCCAGACGTACGTGGAGGACTGGAAGGCGGCCACCGGCAGCTGACCTCAAGTTCACCTGGAATCACGAGAGTTCACCGCCGCACCTCTGTTCCCGGCCGTTCGGTAGCGAAAAGATAACGGGTATGGACCCAACGCCCCTGGTTCTCCGGGGGCGTTGGTCTGCGCTCCCGCCCCCTTCCGACTGGAGGACCACGTGTCGCCCCGTATGTCCCGCCGCTCGTTCCTCGTCTCCACCGCCGCGCTCGCCGCTGCCGCAGGCCCCCTGTCCGCCGTCGCCCACGCGGCAGCCAAAACCCCGAAGGTCCTGGTCATAGGCCTGGACGGCGCCCTGCTCAACAGAATCAAGGACGCCGAAGCGCCCGCTCTCAAGGCTCTGATGTCCGCCGGCCTCACCGCCCCCAGCGCCATCTACGCCAACCCGCTCGCCCCCACCTCGTCGGGCCCCGGCTGGTCGACGCTCATCACCGGCGTCTGGCCCGACAAGCACAAGGTGCTCAACAACGACTTCACCGGCCACCAGCTCGCCAAGTACCCGGACTTCATGACCCGCATCGAGGCCGCCAAGCCCGCGCTGCGGACGTACGCCGTCTCGTCCTGGAACCCGATCACCGACATCATCTTCTCCGCGAAGGTCGACACCCGGGTCTCCACGCCGTCCGCCGAGTACGACGCGGGCACCACGAGCCGCGCCGTCGCCGAGGTCAAGAGCGGCAACCCCGACGCCGTCTTCGTCCAGCTCGACAACATCGACCACGCGGGCCACGACAGCGGCGCCGCGAGCCAGGCCTACCTCGACGCGATCCACGGCGCCGACACCCAGGTCGGCCAGATCGTCGACGCCGTCAAGTCCCGCGCCACGTACGGCGACGAGGACTGGCTCATCATGATCACCGCCGACCACGGGCACACCGACCCGGGCGGCCACGGCGGCTCCAGCTGGCCGGAGCGCCAGACGTTCATGATCGCCACCGGCTCCACGGTCGCCGCGGGTTCGGTCCGTCACGACGTACGCATGCCGGACATCGCCGCGAGCGCGCTCGCCCACCTGGGCGTGGCGATCGACCCGGCCTGGGGCCTGGACGGCCGCCCGATCAAGGAGACCACGCCGGACGACTTCGACGCCCTGCGGGCCAAGCTGACGGGCCCGGTCGACGAGGGCGGCATCGGCTCCGGCGTCATCGGCTTCACGCACACGCCGCCGAGCGGCTGGAGCGTCGACAACTCCAGGATGGGCACCGGCGGCATCACCGAGTGGCGCGGCTGGTCCTTCACGACAGATGAATTCTGGACGAAGGCCGAGCGCGACCAGCAGCGCGAGCTCAACATCCGGGCCCGCGGCGTCTTCGCGGTCGCCGACGGCGACGAGTGGTCCGACAAGACCTTCTCGGGCACCTTCGACTCGACACTGATCAGCCCCGCGTACGACGTGACGGGCGGCCGCCCCGCCACGCTCACGTACACGACGTACTACCGCCAGGAGGCCCCGCAGAAGGGCGAGGTCCTGGTCTCGTACGACGGAGGCGCCCCGGTCACGGTGAAGACGTACACGGCGGACACGCCCTCCGTGGTCGAGAACGTCCGGCTCGATGTGCCGGCCGGCGCGCGAAAGGCTCAGGTCCGCTTCCGCTACACCGGGGGCAACAACTGGTACTGGGTGATCGACGGGGTCAAGATCAAGGCTTCCTGATTAGGCTGGGGGGCGTCGGCACAGCGCCGTCCCGGCGCCCCTCAGTCAACCCGCATATCGCAGACCGCAGGAGTGCACCCCATGGCAGAGCGCAAGCCCATCGAATCGTGGCTCACCGACATGGACGGCGTGCTCATCCACGAGGGCGTTCCGATC
This sequence comes from Streptomyces sp. NPDC059037, assembly GCF_042740015.1. Taxonomy (NCBI): domain Bacteria; kingdom Bacillati; phylum Actinomycetota; class Actinomycetes; order Kitasatosporales; family Streptomycetaceae; genus Streptomyces; species Streptomyces sp. NPDC059037. The sequence continues at coordinate 3,642 of NZ_JBHYIG010000269.1, read as the reverse complement.
CCTGGCGCCGACGCGTTCATCAAGAAGCTCCGGGAGTCGGGCAAGCCCTTCCTCGTCCTCACGAACAACTCCATCTACACCGCGCGCGACCTCCAGGCCCGGCTGACCCGGATGGGCCTCGAGGTCCCGGTCGAGAACATCTGGACCTCCGCGCTCGCCACCGCCAAGTTCCTGGAGGACCAGCGGCCCGGCGGCACGGCGTACGTCATCGGCGAGGCGGGGCTCACCACCGCGCTGCACGACATCGGGTACGTCCTGACCGACCACGACCCGGACTACGTGGTGCTCGGCGAGACCCGCACATACTCCTTCGAGGCCATGACCAAGGCCGTACGGCTCATCAACGGCGGGGCGCGGTTCATCTGCACCAACCCCGACGAGACCGGGCCCTCCACGGAGGGGCCGCTGCCGGCGACCGGCGCCGTCGCGGCGCTGATCACCAAGGCGACGGGGAAGAATCCGTACTTCGCGGGGAAGCCGAATCCGCTGATGATGCGGACCGGGTTGAATGCCATCGGGGCGCACTCGGAGACCAGCGCGATGATCGGTGACCGCATGGACACGGATGTCCTTGCCGGACTGGAAGCGGGGATGGAGACGTTCCTGGTGCTTACTGGGCTGACCTCCCGTGCCGATATTGATCGGCATCCGTTCCAGCCTTCCAATGTTGTTGATTCCATCGCTGATCTTGTTGAGCGGATCTGAGCGCCGCTTCGCGGCGAATTTTTCCCGCCCGCCCACCCGTTTGCCTCGCATCGAGATGCGAGGTGGGGCTCTGCGCGTGAACCTCGTATGAGGAGGTTTACGATGCGTAGAGGCTTGCTCACCTTGCGTGGCATAGCCGCGGCGGCCGCTCTCGTCGCCGCCGCGGCCCCCGCCTACGCCCATGACCAGGGCAGAGTGCACGCCACGATCACGCCGTCCAGCGCCGAGCCCGGCAGCCGGGTGGAGGTCAGCGTCACGGGCTGTGGGGGGACGACGGGGGCCGCCAGCTCCGGGGCGTTCACCGGGGAGGCCAAGCTCACCGGGCGTGACGGCGACAAGTACTCCCTCAACGGCTCGGCCATGATCAAGAACGACATCGGCGGTGCGTACGACGTCACCGTCATCTGCGACGGCCACCCCCACCAGGGCGTCGGCACCGTGCAGGTCGGGCAGCAGAACCATGTCCCCGAGGCGCCGGTCCGCGCGGGCGGCGGCGGCAGCGCGCAGCTGGCCGTCACCGCCGAGGAGGAGGGACCCGGCACCCTGCACGCGGTGATCGGCCTGGTCCTCGCCGGGGTCGCGGCCGTGGCGGTGGCGTTCCGCAGCGTCCGCCGCCGGCGCCGCTCCGAGTGACGGGCGCCGAACGCCATGTCCGGCGGTGAACGTCCCTCCGGCACCAGCGGGCTCCTCACCGGCGTCGCCTGGGCGATGCTGCTCGTCGGGCTCTGGCTGTGGGGCAGCGAGATCACGGACGGCGGCGGCCACTCGGGCCCCACGACCGGCGACGTCGCGGCGGTCGGTCGCCCCTTCGGTGTCCAACTCCCGGACGCGCACGAGCCGTTGGCCCCCGCGAAACCGCAGCGGGTCGATGTGCCCTCGCTCGACGTGCGCGCGCCCGTGGTGGCCCGCGGCCTCGACCGGGACGGTGCGATCGACCCGCCGCCCTTCGAGCAGTCGGGCACGGTCGGCTGGTACGGCGGCGGGACGCGCCCCGGTGCGGCGGGCACCTCCCTGTTCGTCGGCCACGTCGACACCGAGACGCGCCCCGCGGTCTTCTACGACCTCAGCGCCGTGCGCCCCGGCGAGAAGATCAGGGTGACCCGCGACGACGGCTCGGTCGCCGAGTTCACCGTGGACGACGTCCAGGTGCTCAGCCGCGACCGCTTCGACGCGAAGAAGGCGTACGGCCCCCATGAGGACGGCCGCGCCGAGCTCCGGCTCATCACCTGCGGTGGCACCTTCGACCGGGCGACCAGGACGTATTCGGCGAACGTGGTGGTGTCCGCCTACCTCACCGGCACCAGGACGTAGCCAGGCCATGCGTACGAGAACAACCTGGCCCGGTCGGCGGCCCGCTCCCCCCGGAGCCGTCGACCGGGCTGGTCCTCGACCGCGCGCGCACGAGCTGCGGGAGTAACCCGGCGCCGGCGCGGGAGGCTCGGTGGCCGTTCCGATGGTGCGGAACGGGTCGGTCCGGCCGGGGGCTTGGGCCGTTGGAAACGACTTTAGAACGGATGAGCTCAGGAGCCTAGAGGTGGATTGACGCCATGTTGCATCACGCTTCCCCTCTGTGATCATCGCAGGTGGCGGCGGACGTCAGGGTGCTTCCCCGGAAGGTTCGGACCATTCGGCGCGCAGCGCCGCGTCGTCGAGCGAGCCTTCGATCACCGAAGTGGCGACCACCTCCATGACCAGCTGTTCTCGACGTGCGTACCGTCGCAAAGCGGCAAAGGCTTGGTCCACTGAGGTGTGCCAGCGCTCGGCGAGTATGCCTTTGGCCTGTTCAATTCGAATACGGCTGGTCAGGGCCGATTGGAGCTGGGTGCTGAGCGTTCGATACTCCGTGTAAGTGCGGTGGTTGCGCAGGCCGACCGCGGCCATGTCGGCGATCGCCTGAGCAAGGCGCAACTCACCGTCCGCGGCGCCGCCGTGGGACGCGTCGGCCACAAAGAGGTTGAGCGCGCCCAGCGTTGTCTCGCGCTGCCGCAGCGGAACCGCGTAGGTCGCCCCGATGCCGTGCGCCCGGGCCCGCGCCGTGAACTCGGGCCAGCGGCGCGCCGATTCGGCGGTGGTGAGCCGGACGGGCGGTACGGCCCGCCCCGTACCGAGGCTGTCCACGCACGGGCCGCCGCCCTGCTGGGTCTTGAGCAGGTCGAGGGCGAGCGGCTGGGGGTGACCGCTCGCGACGATGGCGGGCAGGTGGTCGCCGTCGACCAGTACCCCGGCCGCGGTCGCGTCGAGCAGTTCGACGCAGTGGCCGGCGACGCGGCTGAGGTAGAGCTCGGGATCGAAGTCGTCGGCGAGTGTGTCCGAGGCTTCCACCAGGACTTCAGCCAGCCGTAGTTCTGAGGTGTGGTCCCGCATGATCTCCTCCCAAGAGGGTCACCCCGCAGCCTGCGCCTACCCTCTGGCGCCGCGCTGTAACAGGTCTCCAACAGGTCCCGGCAGCGGACGGGCGGGCCTCGTGGGCAGGGAGTGCGTATGTCAGGATTGAGAATCGGACAGTGCACCCAAGGGGGAGTGGATGTACCACAAAGGCACCGGCCGCGGACATGGATTCGCGGCCAGGGGGGTGAAGGCTGCGGCGGCGCTTGCGGGGGCTGCGCTGCTGCTGTCGGGGTGCTCCTCCGATGACTCCGGCAAGGACAACGAGTCGTCGGGACAGCCGGTGAAGCAGCAGCCCAAGGGCACCGACCCGTACTGGGTCAACCCGGACGGCAACGCGGCCAAGCAGGTCGCCTCGTACGAGAAGGACGGCAAGAAGGACGACGCGGAGCTGATCCGGCAGATCGCCGAGCAGCCGGTCGCCGAATGGATCGTCCCGGAGAACGCGGAGGAGCAGGCGCGCGGCTTCACCGAGGCCGCGGAGAAGGCCGACCGGGACGCCCTGTTGGTCCTCTACAACATCCCGCACCGCGACTGCGGTCAGTACTCGGG
>NZ_JBHYIG010000268.1:0-13585 GCF_042740015.1 Streptomyces sp. NPDC059037 | reverse complement strand
GGGTCCCCCCTGTTCGAGCGAAGCCGAGAACTTGGGGGAGCGACCAGCCACAACAGGCCCGCAGACAAGCACCAACCAAGGACCAGCCCGTCCGGCGCTTGAGGACGAACTCGGCGAAGCCGGTGATCCCCCGGTTCAGCAAAGGCCCCGCTCAAGCAAGGCGCAGCTACCCGCCCCGCCCGAACACCGGCGCAAGCACCAACTGCGCCGCACCCTCCGCCACCCCGCGATCCCCGCCCGAAGCCACCGCCACCGGCACCTCCGTGTCGCCGCCACCCCGTCGCACGCGCTCGGTGACGACCTCGCCCACTCCGCGTACGAAGGACTCCGCGGCCGCGAAGACGGCCCGCCCGCCCAGGAGTACGCGGTCGATGTCCAGCAGGCTCACCAGGTTCGCCGCGCCGACGCCAAGGGCGCGGGCGGCCTCGGCGGTGTCGCCGCGGGCCACCGCCGCGAGGCACAGTGCCTCGATGCAGCCGCGGTCGCCGCAGCCGCACCGCGGGCCGTCCAGCTGGATCACCTGGTGGCCGAATTCACCGGCGCCGGTCCGCGCGCCGCGGTAGAGGCCGCCGGAGAGGACGAGCCCCGCGCCGAGCCCCGTACCCAGGTGCAGATACGCGAAGGACTCCGCCACACCGCCGAGGGCCAGGCCGAGCGCCGCCGCGTTCGTGTCCTTGTCGACGACGACCGGCAGCCCGAGGCGCCCGGCGAACGCCTCCCGCAGCGGAAACCCGTCCCACGCGGGGAACCCGGTCACCCGGTGCAGCACGCCGTCCGTGTGGTCCAGCGGCCCCGGCAGCGCGACGCCGACGCCGAGCAGCCGCCCCGGATCCCCCGGAGGGCAGACCAGTTCCCGCACCACACCCACCGCCGCGTCGACCACCGCGTCCGCGCCCGCCCCGAAGTCCAGCGGAGCCCGCCGTTCCGCGACCACCCGTCCCGTCAGGTCCGCGAGCACCGCGGTCAGTTCGTCGCGGTCCAGGTGGAGGCCGACCGCGTGGCCTGCCTCGGGGACGAGGCGCAGAAGCGTCCGCGGTTTGCCGCCGGTCGACGCGCGGCGGCCCGCCTCCGCCGCGAGTCCCTCCGTACGCAGCCGCGCGGTGATCTTGCTGACGGCCTGCGGGGTGAGCCCCGTGCGCTCGGCGATCTCCAGGCGGCTTATGCCGTCCGCGTCCGCCGTGCGCAGCAGGTCGAGCACGAGGGCGGCGTTGTGCCCGCGCAGCGCGAGCAGGTTCACCCCGGCACCGCTCGCCCTGCCGCCACCGCCGCCGCCGACCACGCTCGCACCATCAGTCCTGTTCACACCCCCATTGTCGCCCGCGCTTGCGCTTTGGCAACAGCGTTGCTTAAGTGGAACGCATGACTGGTACAGGCTCCCCTCTACGCGTGGCCCTCATCGGATACGGCCTCGCGGGCTCCGTCTTCCACGCCCCGCTGATCGCCGCCACCGAGGGCCTGGCCCTCGACACGGTCGTCACGTCGAACCCCGAGCGCCAGGCACAGGCCCGCGCCGAGTTCGGCGACGAGCTGCGGTTCGCCGCGACAGCCGACGAGCTGTGGGACCGCGCGGACGAGCTCGACCTGGTCGTGATCGCGTCCCCGAACAAGACGCACGTCGCGCTCGCGCACGCCGCCCTCAAGGCCGGCCTCCCCGTGGTCGTCGACAAGCCGATCGCCGGTACCGCCGCCGAGGCGCGCGAGCTCGCCGCGCTCGCCGACGACCGCGGCCTTCTCCTGTCCGTCTTCCAGAACCGCCGCTGGGACAACGACTTCCGTACGCTCCAGAAGCTCGTGGCCGACGGCGAGCTCGGCGACGTATGGCGCTTCGAGTCCCGCTTCGAGCGCTGGCGTCCACAGCCCAAGGGCGGCTGGCGTGAGTCCGGCGACCCCGAAGAGATCGGAGGTCTGCTGTACGACCTCGGGTCCCACGTCGTCGACCAGGCCCTGGTCCTCTTCGGCCCGGCGATGTCCGTGTACGCCGAGTCCGACATCCGCCGCCCCGGCGCGGCGGCCGACGACGACACGTTCATCGCGATCACGCATGCGAGCGGCGTCCGCTCGCATCTGTACGTGAGCGCCACCACCGCCCAACTCGGCCCGCGTTTCCGCGCGTTGGGCTCGAAGGCGGGCTACGTCAAGTACGGCCTCGACCCGCAGGAAGCGGCTCTGCGCGAGGGCGAGCGCCCCGCGGGCGAGGGCGAGGGCGCGGGCACCTGGGGCGTCGAGCCCGAGTCGCTGTGGGGCCGCGTCGGATCCGGCGAGTCCCCGCTGACCGGCGGCGGCACCCCGGTCCGGACGCTGCCGGGCGACTACCCCGCGTACTACGCCGCCGTGGCCGCCGCACTCCGCGGCACCGGCACGAACCCGGTCTCCGCGTACGAGGCGGCCGCGGCCCTCGACGTCCTGGAGGCGGCCCGCCGCTCGGCGCGCGACAGCGTGACGGTGATCGTATGACGACGTCTGCCACGCCCGCCGCACCGACGGTGGACGAGCTGGAGTCCCAGGAACTCCGCCTGGTACTCCCCCAGTTCACGTACGACGACGCCTGGGCGCTCGGCAGCCTCCTGGTCGACCTGGCCCGCGAGCGCGGGGCCCCGGTGGCGATCGACATCACCCGCGGCGGCCAGCAGCTCTTCCACGCGGCCCTGCCGGGTTCGACCCCGGACAACGACGCCTGGATCGCCCGCAAGCGCCGCGTCGTCGAACGCTACGGCTGCTCGTCCCTCCTGGTCGGCACGCGATTCCGCGCCAAGGGCACGACGTTCGAGGAGTCCTCACGCCTGGACCCGGACGCGTACGCGGCGCACGGCGGCGCGTTCCCGATCGCGGTGAGGGGCGCGGGGGTCATCGGCACGGTGGTGGTGTCGGGTCTGCCGCAGGTCGAGGACCACGCGCTGGTGGTGGAGGCGCTGGAGCGGTTCGCGTAAGCGCCTCCTCCTAAGGGGCTGCCCCGATGGGGCGCCCCTTAGGGGCGCGGGGAACTGCGCGACAAGCCACGACGCACCCGCAGACGGAGGGCTGCTACGCCCCCTTCAGCTCCTGCCGCTGCCGCCCAAGACCCGCAATCTCAAGCTCGACGACATCCCCGGCCCGCAGATAAGGCTTGGGCTCCGGCTGCCCCATGGCGACACCCGCCGGCGTACCCGTGTTGATGACATCCCCCGGGTACAGGGTCATGAACTGGCTTACGTAGCGCACCACTTCAGCGACCGGGAAGATCTGCTGCGACGTGGAGCCGTCCTGCTTCAGCTCTCCGTTGACCCAGAGCTTCAGGGACAGGTCCTGCGGGTCGGCGACCTCGTCCGCCGTCACGAGCCACGGGCCCAGCGGGTTGAACGTCTCGCAGTTCTTGCCCTTGTCCCAGGTGCCGCCGCGCTCGATCTGGAACTCGCGCTCCGACACATCGTGCGCCACGGCGTACCCGGCGACGTGCGCGAGCGCCTCCTCGTCGGACTCCAGGTAGCGCGCGGTGCGCCCGATGACGACCGCGAGCTCGACCTCCCAGTCGGTCTTGACCGACTTGCGCGGCACCAGGACGGTGTCGTCAGGCCCGACGACGGTGTCCGCGGCCTTGAAGAAGACGACGGGCTCGGCGGGCGTCGCGGCCCCGGTCTCGGCCGCATGATCGTGATAGTTGAGCCCGATGCACACGACCTTGCCGATCCCGCCCACCGGCGGCCCGACCCGCAGCCCCGCGGCGTCGAGCGCGGGCAGCTCGCCCGACTCGGCGGCGGCCCGGATCCGGTCCAGGGCGGCGGTGTCGGCGAGCAGCGCGCCGTCGATGTCCGTGACGGTCCCTGACAGGTCCCGCAGGGTGCCTTCGGCATCGAGCAGCGCCGGGCGCTCGGACCCCGCCGTACCGACTCGGAGCAGCTTCATGGTCAATCTCCCTTTGGTCGAGCGCGCCCAGTACTCCCTGGCTGTCCGCGTGGCCCGGAATGGGGTCTCCCCTGCTCGAACGAAGTTGAGAGCTTGGGGAAGGGTTGCGGCCATCGGAGGTTTGGTCGATCGTCCAAGGTCAGCGTCCACTCCGCAAGACCCTGTTCACAGACCGGACCGTTACCCGGCAGTAGCAGCCAGCGCCCCCGCGCCGTACGGCATGTCGCGGTAGAGCACGGCCCGCTCGACCGCGCTCCAGGTGGTGCTGGTGACGACGTACAGCGCGGCGGCCAGCGGCACGAAGGCGACGGTGAACAGCGTCATGAAGGACATGAACGGCATGACCTTGGTCATCGCGCCCATGCCGGGGATCTGCCCCGCGTCACCGGCGGGCGCGGCCGCCGCACTCGCCGCCATCTGCTTCTTCGTACGCAGGAAATTGAAGGTGGCGACGGCAGCGACGATCGCGAAGAGCCCGAGATAGACGAGCCCCTGCGTCCCGAAGACCCCGCCGTCACCGAGAGCGTCGGCCCACCGCCCGCCGAGGGGCGCGGCGAAGAGCTTGTGATCGAGCAGGGCGTTGGCCTCGCCGCCGATGCTGGAGTTCGAGAACAGGTGGTAGAGCAGGAAAAACGCCGGCAGCTGGAACAGACTGGGCAGGCACCCGGAGAGCGGCGAGACCTTCTCCTCCCGGTGCAGCTCAAGGACCGCCTTCTGCAGCTTCTCGGGGTTCTTGGCGTGCTTCTTGCGCAACTCCGCGATCTGCGGCGACAGCTTGGCGCGCGCTTTCTGGCCGCGGGCCGAGGCCCGCGACAAGGGGTGGACGAGGAGACGTACACACGCGGTGAAGAGCACGATGGCGGCGGCCATCGCGGAGCCGTGGAAGACCGGCTGCAGCAGATCGGCGATGGAGCCGACCAGGTCGGCGAAGAGGGACATAAAGGCGGACATGGAGGAACCCTCCGGGGGTCTCGTCGTGCCGAGGAAGACATACGTTTTCGGCGTGACGGCCCACGTGAGAGGGCACTGCTGAATGGGTGGCTGTGCGCCCTACGCGGCCGTCGGGACGAGACGTCCCGGTGCTCGGGGTCGCCTGCGCCCGGAGGCGTCGGGATCGCGCTGGGGCAGGAAGGCGGTCCGCTTCTCACGGTCACGGATGGCCGTACGAACCCGAGTGCGCGGCACGGCGGGCGCGCAGCGCGCGGCGATCAGGGAGCAGAGGGCGAGCGCGGACCCGGCGGCGGCGGTCGCGGCGAGCGCGACGGCGGCGCTGAGGCTGCCGGCATCGAGGAGTACGACTTCGACGAGCAGGAAGAGCAGCAGCCCGGTGGGCCGAAGGGCGCCCTTCCACTTACGGAGTACGTCCTGCACTGCGGGCCCCCTCTCCACCGACTGAACTGATCACTCACCGACACGACATGCCGATGCAACGTACCGACACAACATACCGAACACCGATACGACATATCGCGTGCTGCCGTTATACCAGGGAGGTCACAGGGAGGTCACCTGGGGCGCATGGACTGCAGCTTCCCCCACACGATGAGCCGGTACTTGGAGGTGTACTCCGGGGTGCAGGTGGTGAGGGTGATGTAGTACCCGGGCGAGCTGTACCCGTGGCCGGGCTTGACGCGACTGCGGGGCACGGGAGCGATGACGCCGCTGTCACCGGCGGAGGTCTGCGCGAGGGTCTTGTCGACGACGTACGTGTAAACGGCCCCCTTGGTCTCGACGACCAGCTCATCCCCACCCCTCAGCCGATCGATCCGCCGGAACGGCTCACCGTGGGTGTTCCGATGCCCCGCGAGGGCGAAGTTCCCGCCTTGGCCGGGCTGGGCGGTGCGCCCGTAGTGCCCGACGTACCCCTTGTTGAGTACGCCGCTCTTGCTGACCCCTTCCGCGACGGGGACGCGGATCCCGATCCGGGGGATGCGGAGGACGGCGTAGGCCTGGTCCCAGCGGGGGGCAGGGGCTGGGGCGGCCTGCTGCTGCCGGGGCGAGGGCGGATCGGCGTCGTCCGGGTCGGAGGCGGGCGCATCCTCCGCGCCGCCGGAGGGAGCCGGCTGCTCCACGCCGGAGTCGCGAGAGTCACGAGAATCGTGAAAGTCGTCGGAATCGCGCCCCCACTCCTCCTCAAGCGCGTGGACCTGGCGCTCGGCGCCTTCCCGGGCCTGCCGGTTGGTCCACCACAGCTGATGGGCGACGAGAAGAAGGAGTACGACGCCGAGGGTGACGGCGACTTCGGCAACGTTCCACAGCGCACGGGCGGAGGAGCCCCTCCTCCGCCCCTGCACAACAACAGGAACCCGCTCCCGCACGCGCGCCCTCCTCTTCAGGCCGCCCGCACGATAAGGCCAACGCGCCCAACAAGCCATGCCCACGAGCCATGGCTACGGGCCATGGCTACGGGCCATGGCTACGGGCATGCCCACGAGCCGACGCCGATCGCCACGGCAACCCTCCTGCAATCCACCCCCTCGGCAGTACGGTGTCCCGTATGCGCCCCGACACGCCTGCCGACCACATCGCCGAAGCCGAGCGCCTTGAGCGCACGGCCGGCCTGTACCCCGAGGACGCCGAGCAGCTCCTGCTCCAGGCCGCGGCCCACCTGGAGCTGGCCGGCGAACGCGACCGAGCAACGACGCTCTACGACCGTCTCCTGTCCCCGGAGGCCGCAAGTCCGGCCTCGGCCCCGCTCCTCATCCGCGCCCTGAAGGCGTCAAACCTCTGGGAGTACGGCCACGAGGCGGAGGCACGAGCGATCATCGACGGCGTACGCGCGGCGGCCCCCCGCGACCCCGCCCCGTGGGTGATCGTGGCGGAGTCCCTCGAATCCCACGACGAACTGACCCAGGCGCAGGAGACTTTCACCGAGGCGGTGGAACTGCTCCTGACGGAGACGGACGTCAACGACCCGTCGTACGAGAAGCGCCCCCTGCTCTTCGGCCGCCACCGCGTACGCCGCCTGCTGGGCGCGGAGCACGACTCGTGGGACGCCCTGGCGGACGAGATCTCGACGTCCCCCGTCCCCCTGGACGAACTCCACGACCCCAAGCGCATCTGGTCCCTGGGCTCACAGGACCCCGCGGAACTGCGCGCGGAAATCTCCCGAATCCAGGCGGAGTTGGGCTCGTACAGGGAGGCGCTGTCCCGCCCGTTCCCGGTGGCGATCCTGCACTGGCCGTCAACGGAACTGGAAGAACTCCTGACGGCGTACCCGTCGCTGGAAGCGGAATACCCGTCCCACGAGGCGCACTTGTCGACCATAGAGTCGTCACTGAGGGAACTGGCCGCCTCCGGCACCCCGAACCTGGGCATCGTGACGGGAACGGTCCCGTCGTACGAGGCGTTCGCGGCATCGGAGGGGTCTACGCCAGCGGATGTGTCACTGCTGCCGCAGTATGCGACGACGCTGGCGGCACGGGGGCGGGCTGTGGGGTGGCCGCCTCGGGGGGATGAGGGGTGTTGGTGTGGGTCGGGCAGGCCCTATTCGGACTGCCACGGCGCGAACTAGGCCTTTCGCTACATCAGCAGATGCAGCGAGCCCTAACATCTCGAAGGTCGAATTCCTTGATGGCCTAGAGCGGGCCGTCCGCCTGCAGAACCGCGAGTGGATGCGCCCACAAATCTGGAAGGTACGTCATCAGAGTGCCCGGATTAATAATCGCCGAATACCCGCACCAAAAGGACATGCTAGAGCGCTTAGAGGTGGAGCGCTCCGTTCGTAACCGCCACCACAATCTTCTGGTCGCTGCGACTGGAACGGGTAAGACCGTGATGGCAGCACTGGACTACAAACACCTGCGCAGTAAGACGGGACGCGACTTACGGATCCTCTTCGTCGCCCACCGCAAGGAGATCCTGGACCAGTCGTTGCGCACATATCAGGGCGTACTCGACGACGCGACCTTTGGCGAGCTCCTCTACAGTGGCGAGATTCCGCAGAACTGGACCCATGTATTCGCGAGTGTCCAATCTCTAAACTCGAAGGCGCTAGAACGCCTTTCGCCCGATCACTTCGATGTCATCGTCATCGACGAGTTCCATCACGGCACGTCTCCCACGTATCGAAAGATCATCGATCACTTCACGCCTGGCGAGCTCCTCGGCCTGACGGCCACGCCCGAGCGCATGGACGGCAAGAACATTCAGGATGAGTTCTTCGGCGGCCATATCTCTGCCGAGATGCGGTTGTGGGAGGCCCTCGAGAACAGACTACTCAGCCCCTTCCGGTACTTCGGGATCAGCGACGATACGGATCTCAGCTCCGTTGAGTGGAAGCGCGGCGCCTACGACTCAGCCTCCCTGAGCAACATCCTCACAGGGAGCCATATACGCGCCCGACTGATCGTGAAGGCCGTGCGCGAGAAAGTCGCTGATCCAAGCAAGATGCGCGCCCTCGGCTTCTGCGTCTCTGTCTCGCATGCACACTTCATGGCTAAGCGGTTCTGCAAGGACGGACTCAACGCCGTCGCCCTCTCTGGAGATACTCCACGGGATGAACGGGAGCAAGCCCTCACCGACCTCAAGGCCGGCAAGCTTCAGGCGATCTTTTCCGTCGACCTCTTCAACGAAGGCCTCGATATCCCTGATGTCGATACCTTGCTTCTCCTCCGCCCTACCGCAAGCGCTACGCTCTTCCTGCAGCAACTCGGTCGAGGTCTGCGTCGTACCGATGACAAGGACTTCCTGACCGTTCTCGACTTCATCGGACAGCACCGCAAGGAGTTTCGCTTCGAGAACCAGTTCCAAGCGCTGACGAACCTCACCAGGAAGCGCCTGCTCGACAACCTCAGCAATGACTTTCCCATGCTGCCGTCAAGCTGCCAGATCATCTTGGAAGCCAAGGCCAAGCAGACCATCATCGCGAACATCAAAGACCAGCTCAACGTCAACGTATCCGCGCTTGCACGCGAGGTATCCGCGTACGCCGAGCCCCACCTCGCCACGTATTTGGAAGAGAGTGGCCGCGAGCTCAAGGAGCTGTACCGCGGAGGCAACGGCAATTCATGGACCAACTTGCTGCGCCGCACCAGCCTGCTCACGACTCCTGCCCCTGTAGGCGAGTTGGCATTGCTGAAGCGCATCCCTTCCTTCCTCCACGTGGATGACCGCGAGCGCATCGAGGCCTACCAGCGACTCCTGGCCGACGAAGCACCCGCCTACGACACCTTGACTCCGATGGAGCAGGGGTATGCCCGCATGCTCTTCTTCAACATGTGGGATAAGGCCGGTGGCTACGCGACCTACCAAGATGGTCTGGCCTCGCTGCGTGAGCACGAAGCCGTCCGCCACGAACTTCACCAGGTGCTCGATCACTGCCTGGCTACCGCAGACCACTTCCCACTCCCTCTGGAAGGCCCACACAGCGGACTACCCTTGAAGATCCACAGCTCGTACAACCGTTCCGAAATCCTCGCCGCCCTCGGCGTGGCCCAATTCGGCGGCCAGATGCCAGGGTCCTTCGCTCAAGGGGTAGTTGATGCCAAGACGCTCAACACTGACGCCCTCCTCATCACGCTGGAGAAGGACGAGAAGGATTTCTCCCCCACAGTCCGCTACAAGGACTACGCAATCAGCCCATCCCAGTTCCACTGGGAGTCGCAGAGCACTACCGACGAAGACTCCAGTACAGGACGCCGCTACCGCGAGCACGTGCAACGCGGCAGCCACATCCTGCTCTTCGTCCGCCGATACAAGAACACAGACATCGGGGGCGCCGAGCCGTGGATGCTTCTGGGCCCCGCCCGATACGTCTCCCACGAGGGCAGCAAGCCCATGGCAGTGACCTGGGAACTTGAGCAGGAGATGCCAGCCGACGTATGGACGTACTCGGCGCCCGCCTCTAACCGACCGAACGGGACCGGCACCTGAGTCAGGTCACTGCTTCAGATTCCGCGCGCCACAGCTACGCCGAGATGTGAGGGCATCCGGCTCTGGCCGCTGAACGGTTCCCGGACCGGAAGGCCCGCCTGTTACCCCTGCGTCGGCAGCAGGGCAGAACAGGACGGGCCGTTGTGTAGTCCGGCTGTCAGAGCGCAGTTCGGGCTATGTGCTCGTGCAGGAGGTCAGCGGCGGCCTCCCAGTTGTCACGGCCGGAGAGGAGCTTGCCGGTGGTGGTGTCGACGAGATTGCCGGCGAAGATCGTGTCGTACATGGTGATGCCGCCGGTTTTGGTGGTGCGCTCGAACCTGACATTGGTCAGGGAGGCAACGGCGTCCTGAATTGGGGTGCCCTTGTCGTAGGCGCGGTAGACGGCGAGCGCGATGGCGTACAGGACATTCGCCGACAACAGATAGGTGTCCTGTCGGATCTCCGGGGTGGCGAGTTCTCCGGCGACGAGCTGGGCGAACAGCGGGAGGTCGGCCATCGCGTCCCAGAACTCGTGGATCTTCTGGGTGGCCGTGTCGTTGTCCTCGGTCAGCTGCGCGTTGACGGCGGCGTCCATCGTGGCGGGGGTGCGGTACTTGTTCCCGACCAGGATCAAGCCCGAGCAGTAGTGGACTGTCTTGAAGGAAGCGACCTCGTCGGAGTTCTTCCCGGGGGTGTCCTTGCTGTAGTCGACGCGCCCCTTGAGGAGGATGTTCGAGTTGACCAGCCGGTCCAGACACTGGCTGATGGGCTGGCGCCGGTCGAGGGCCTGGCCCACGGACTTCGTCATGGGTTTAACGTTCTGCTGAAGGTCGAAGAAGTCCTGGCCCCGCTTGCGGGGGTCGTCCTCGATGACAATGATCAGCGGCTGGCCGGACTCCCTGAGCCGCTGCACGGTGGGGTCCGAGGTGCCACGGCCGCGGAAGATTGTCTCGTAGGCGCGAAGCCGGTGCTGCCCGTCACCAACCTCGAACCTGGTCCCGACGTCAACGGTGAGGGTCCCGATCGTGGCAGCATCGGTGTCGTCGGTGACACCTTCGATCTGGAGTTCCTTGAAGGACGATTCGTTGCTGGTGAGGTAGAGCACCGCGGCACCGAGGACGAAGTCCTCGTTGTCGTCGAGGTACTTCACGATCCCCTTGGTATGGGGACCGCTGTGGGGCCGGTTGCCGTGCTGGTCCATGTTCTTGTGGTCCCAGCGTTCCGGCCGGGACACCATGTTCACCAGTTCGCCGGCACTCATGGCAGTCAGGTACATCTCACGGCCGCCCTGCGTGTAACGCATGGCGGCCATCTTGATCTTCGGCAACGAGTGGCCTTCCTTCCGCAGCGGTCCGGTCAACAAAGTGTTGTACACGGCGGGTTGAGCGGACCGTAGCAGCGGCCGACTGACAGTGGCAGGCCGGGTTCAGGGGGCCCGGGAAGTACCCTGCGTCGGAGATAGCTAAGTAGGTCTACTGGGGCCAGGCAACGACAGTTTGAGCCATACTCCCCGCCAGGAGCTTGGGGCACAACGGCCATCCAGCGGGCGTCTCACAAGACCGATCAGGGCTGACCCCTGTCGCTACACAGGACTTCTCAGACACCCGCTAGCCAGCTGGCTGGTGGGGGTCTCGAATGACCGCACCCGCCCGCTCTAGAAATACCGAGTGCGCATGTGTCATTTCTCGGCTGGCGCGATCCCAGCGAGTCCACGCCTGGCTCTGACGTCCAGCAGGTGGAGCACCTGCTCCTTGCGCCATTCTGAGCGCCTGTGTCGCCTCGATCGTGCTCACCGTCAGCCCATGTGACAGGCGGATCACCTCTTCCGGCCCCCACAAAGCGAGTTGCCTCGAGCGTGACTGCATGGCCAAGGCCCTCTCAGCGAGCTCGTCACGCGCTTCACCCGAAAGCCTCCCACCCGCGCGTATTCCAGGCGCAGCTCTTGCCAGCGTGTCCTCGACGGCCGCTTGAGCATCAAGCAACTGCGCGTACGCCTGCTGCCGCTGGCTACGTACCCACTGAAAGTGTTCGGCGGCAACCTGGCCCTCAACTTGCAGACGCGCCGCCTCAACTGTCTTGAAACCACCAATCTTTGCCCCGCGGACGGCCCAGACACCACCAGCAAAGGCGCCTGCAACAGCCCCCACAAGCCCGATTACACCGGCCAGTACTGCAGCTACTCCCTGATCCATGCCCTTATCGTCCTCCGTTCCACGATGCCAGCCAAAACGCCACGCAGAACTGCCAATTGACCTGCTCGAGCTACCGAAGGGCGGACGGACTAGCCTCTACGCCATGACGACATCCCCGCCCGCGATCAAGCCCGGAGATGTCCGCACACGTGCGGAGATCCGTCAGGAGTTAGGAGGCAGCCCTCAAGGGGGGATATGCCCCTCAGACCCGAAACGGACCGTCGTCCTCTTCTCAGACGTCAACTCCGGTGCACAGTACGGATACCGTGACGGATGGCTCGCCGAGGAGGACGACCTAGGCGCCATCTTCACTTACACAGGTGCAGGCACTCACGGGAATCAGACCTTTGGAGGGCTCTACGGCAAGGGCAACTCCGCAGTGCTCGATCACGCTGCGCGGGGCCGCACCCTTCACTTGTTCATTGCCGAGGGCAAAGTTCCTGGATCCGGCGCTCGTACGCACCGTTACGTCGGCCCCTTCAAGGTCGATGAGCGCAAGCCCTACGACTTGCGACAAGCTCTCGACGAAAACGGCACAGACCGAAGCGTCATCGTCTTCCGCTTGCGTCCGATTGATGAGGTGTACAGAGACGACGCACACATACTCCCTCGAGCAAGCGCAACCAAGCCCATCTTTGTTCGGGCTAGAGAAGCAACACGCCTAGCCAGGGCACAACGGAGGCAACGGAGACAGCAGCGCAATCTCACGCCCGAGGACATCGTGGCGCAACGGCGTGACGATTTGAGCGAAAGCTACGAGGACAGTCTGAGTGCAGAAGGCCACTCAGTTGGCCATCTGCAAGTGGAAGTTAAGGACAAAACTGCCACTCTCCTCTCGGACCTATATGACGAGAGCGATAACACCCTCTATGAGACAGCTGGTAGCACGTCTCGTGAAGCCATCAGAGCTGCTCTAGCTCAGCTCTTGGACATCAGCAGATACCTGCGCTCGATGGAACACAGCCAGCCACTCCGGCTCATGGTGCTGTCTCCTGAGTTGCCCGATGCAGACATACGTGAACTCCTCGAGGAGCATGACGTCGGCGTCATCTACCGTAACGAATCGGGCGGCTTCTCAGAGTTTCAAGGCGCACGACGCACACCTGGGCCCTCCGAGGCTCTGCCCATCCCGTGTGCCGGATGCCCAGCCTTGAGCAGGTAGGACTTCGACGGGCCTGCGTTGTGGCGGTTGCCGGGGCCGCCCTGGAAGCGAGGCTCACGGGACTGCGGGGATGGGTCATCCGGCTTCACTGCCGGGTGCGGACTAGTCCGTCGCAGCGCGCCGTGAGGTGGAGGGGTACGCGGCCGGTCCGGGGATCGGTACCGCTCTCGTCAAGCGTCTACCGACCGGCCTCGGCGGGCAGGGGGGGGTGGGGGACCTACTTTGGAAAAGTAGTGTTCTGACACAAGGGGGGCGCGCGGCACTACGAAACGCAACTTTGCCGAAGTAGGTTCCCCACACCCCCCCTATCCCGCCCTTCTCCCGGCCGGGGCCGGTCGGCAGACGCCCCTCCACCCGGCTGCGCTGCTACGAACTAGTCCGCACCCGGCAGGAAAGCCGCACGCCCCGCCGGGTGGTCCCCGAGAGCCCCGCTTCGTGGCCGCCCGGTCGTCTTCCTTCTCGCGGTGGAGGGACGGGTGTCAAGGGTGGAGCGAAGCGG
>NZ_JBHYIG010000267.1:5002-13631 GCF_042740015.1 Streptomyces sp. NPDC059037 | reverse complement strand
TTTTTTTTTTTTTTTTTTGGTTTTTGTTTTTTTTTGGTGGGTTTTTTTTTTTTTAAATCCCCCGCGGGCCCCCCCCCGCCCGGTCCTCGCGGCTTCCCCCCCCCCCCCCGCCGAGAGGGGGATCGCGAGGATCAGGGAGACGACGGCGAAGCCGAAGCGCTCGCCCCATGAGTCCACCGCGTTGTCGGGCGCGCGGGAGCCGCGGGCGACGACCATCTGCTGCTCGGCCATGTGCCGGCGCATCCGCCGGTCTATGGTGCCGTCCAGGCGCTGCTCGACCTTCCCGAGGAACGAGTCGACCAGCGCGGACTCATACTCTTCGCCTAGCTCCCTGCGGGCATGCAGAGTGGCGTCGAGTTCCTTCTTGAGTTCGGCGTCACGGGCTTCCATAGTTTTTTACGGTACGCAGCTCGGATGCCTCTGGCAGTGGGGCTATCCCCCCATTCTCATCGGGGTTCAGCCCTAGGGTGGCGCCGCGCCGGGCCAGCAGCCAGTACAGGACCGCCGGTACGACCAGGCCCACGATCCACGACACGTCCGCGCCGCCGAGCGGCTCGACCAGCGGGCCGGTGTAGAAGTGCGTGACCAGGAAGGGGAGCTGGGCGAGCAGGCCCACCCCGTAGACGACGAGGGCGTCCCAGCGCCATGCGCCGTACCGTCCCGCCGGGTCGGAGAGTGCCGGGATGTCGTAGCGCTCCTTCGAGATCAGGTAGTAGTCGACCAGGTTGATCGCCGACCACGGCGTGAAGAAGGTCAGCAGGAAGAGCAGGAAGTCCTTGAAGGACGTCAGGAAGCTGTCCTTGCCGAGGAGCGCCACCGTCGTTCCCGCGACCATGATCAGCGCGATGTACACCGCCCTGCCGCGCTGCGAGAGGACCTTCTGGCCGCGGAAGCCGCTGACGCTGGTCACCATCGACATGAAGCCGCCGTAGGTGTTGAGCACGTTGATGGTCAGCTTGCCGAGCGCGATCACGAAGTAGAGGAACGACGCGATCAGGCCGGTGCCGCCCAGGCCGACGACGTACCCGACCTGGTTGGCGAGGAACGCGTCGCCCGCGGTCGCCGCCACGAGGACACCGAACGTCATCGACCACTGCGAGCCGAGCGCGGACCCGGAGAGGGTCCACCAGAAGGTCGCCTTGCCCGACGTCGTACGCGGCAGATAGCGCGAGTAGTCCGCGACGTAAGGACCGAAGGCCAGCTGCCAGGACGCCGAGAGGGAGACGGCGAGCAGGAACATCGGCAGGTCGAAGTGCGCGTCGGAGAGGAGCGCGGAGAGGTCGACGCGGTCCAGGAGGCGGATGCCCAGGTAGACGAAGGCCAGCGCGCAGATCACGCTCGCGATCCGGCCGAGCGTGTGGATGACGCGGTAGCCGACCGCCGCCGTCACCGCCGTGACCACCGCGAAGATGATGATGCCGGTGGTGTCGTTCGTGTGCGTCAGCTCGGCCGTCGCCTGTCCGGCCAGGACGCTGCCGCTCGCGAAGAACCCGACGTACATCACGATGACCAGGAGCAGCGGGACGACCGCGCCCTTCACGCCGAACTGGGCGCGGGACTGGATCATCTGCGGCAGGCCCAGCTTCGGGCCCTGCGCCGAGTGCAGGGCCATCACCGCGCCGCCGAGCAGATTGCCGAGCAGGAGCCCGATGACGGACCACACCACGTCGCCGCCGAACACGACGGCGAGCGCGCCGGTGACGACCGCGGTGATCTGCAGATTGGCGCCGAGCCAGAGGGTGAACTGGCTGAACGCCGTGCCGTGCCGTTCGTCGTCGGGGACGACGTCGATGGAGCGCCGCTCCACCAGATCCTCAGCTGCCATGCCGCTCGACTCCCCTGCTTCCTCGTAAGTCCGCTTTTCCGTACGTGCGTTACTTCTTGGTCAGGCCGTGGCGCGCCGCCCAGTCGTTCGCGACGTCCTCCGGGTCCTTCTTGTCCTTGTCCACCAGGCGGTTCAGCTCGGTGAGTTGCCTGGTCGTCAGTACGCTCCCCAGGCGGGCGAGGGCACCCCGCACCGTCGAGTCGGCCTTGCGGTCGGCGATGAGCGGGACGACGTGCTGGCCGGGGATCAGGTTCTTCGGGTCGGTGAGGACCACCCACTTCTCGGCCGCGATGTCGGTGTCGGTGGTGAAGAGGTTCGCCACGTCCACGTCGCCCTTCTTCAGGGCGCCCTTCACCAACGGACCCGAGGAATCAAGGGACTTGAACTCCTTGAACTCCACGCCGTAGACGTCCTTGAGGCCGACGGCGCCCACGGTGCGCTTCTTCACCTCGGGGGCGGCGCCGATGACGAGCTTGCCGTTGTGCTTCGCCAGGTCGGCGAGGGACTTGAGGCCGTACTCGTCGGCGGTCTCCCGCGTGACGGCGAAGGCGTCGGAGTCCTCGGCCATCCCGTAGGGGAGGATCTGCAGTCCGCGCGGCAGCGCCATGGCGAGGGCGTTCTGCATCTCGCCCTCCTCGGTGGCCTTCGCCTTGGGGTCGAGGTAGTGCAGGAGCGCGCCCTGGTACTCGGGCAGCAGGTCGATGTCGCCGCCCTTGAGCGCGGGGATGAGGATCTCGCGGGTGCCGAGGTTGGGGCGGACGTTCGTCTTCACTCCGGCCGCTTCGAGGGCCGCGGCGTAGAGATAGCCGAGGACCTGGTTCTCGGTGAAGTTGGCGGTGCCGATCGTCACGCCGTCCTTGCTGGAGCCGCCGCCCCCGCCGCCGGCGCCCTGGCCGTCGAGGGAGGTGATGCCGCCGCTGCAGGAGGCGAGCACGGGCACGGACGCGGCGGCGAGCAGTCCGCCGAGGAGATTTCTGCGGTTGATGGGAGACATCTGGCTTGCTCCTAGGCCGACTTGGCGGGGCGGTGACGGAAGAGGGCGCGCTGCAGTGCGGAGAGCGCGAGGTCGAGTACGACGGCGACGACCGCCACCAGCACGGCTCCGCCAAGGACTTGGACCAGGTCGCGCTGGGCGAGCCCGTCGAAGACGTACCGGCCGAGCCCGCCGAAGGAGACGTACGCGGCGATGGTGGCCGTCGCCACGACCTGGATCAGCGCGAGCCGGAGCCCGGTCATGATCAGCGGCATGGCGAGGGGGAGTTCGACCTGGAAGAGCACCTGGTGCCAGCGCATGCCCTGGCCCTTCGCCGCGTCCTTCACCTCGCGGTCGACGGCGGTCATCCCCGCGTAGGTGTTGGTGACGATGGAGGGCACGGCGAGCGCGACGAGCGCGATGTAGACGGGCCACATGGAGAGCCCGCTGGCGAGGAAGACGAGCACGACGAGGCCGACGGTGGGCAGCGCCCGGCCGAAGCTCGACAGGTTGATGGCGAGGAAGGCGCCGCGCCCGGTGTGCCCGATGAGCAGGCCGAGCGGCAGCGCGATCGCGGCCGCGATGAGCGTGGCGAGCAGCGAGTACTGGAGGTGCTCGGCGAGGCGGTGCCCGATGCCGTCGGGCCCGGCCCACTGGTCGCCGCTGACCAGCCAGGCGCCGAGGTCCTTGAAGAGTTCGTACATGTCACGCGCTCCTCTTGCGGCGGGTCCAGGGCGTCAGGACGTACTGGAGGGTGACGAGCAGCGCGTCCGCGACGAGTGCGAGGAGCAGGGTCAAGGCCACGCCGACGATGACGGGGGTCGGGAAGTTGCGCTGGAACCCGTCCGTGAAGAGCTGTCCCAGACCGCCGTCGCCGATGTACGTCGCCACGGAGACCAGGGAGATCGCCATGACGGTGGCGATCCGTACGCCCGCCATGATCACGGGCAGGGCGAGGGGGAGTTCGACGGTGAGCAGGGTGCGCAGCGGGCGGGTGCCCATGGCCTTCGCGGCTTCCTTCGTCTTGGCCGGTACGGAGTCCAGGCCCTCGACGGTGTTCCGCAGGAGCACGACGAGCGTGTAGATCGTCAGGCCGATGACGGTGGTGGTGCGGGTGAGCCCGCTGACCGGCAGGAGCAGCACGAAGACGGCGATGGACGGGATGGTGAACAGGACGTTCGACAGGCCCAGGAGCAGTCCGCGCAGGGGGCGCACGCGATGCGCGACGACGGCCAGCGGGAGCGAGATCAGCAGGCCGAGCAGTACGGCGGTGAGGGCGGCCTGGAGGTGCGAGAGCGTGAGGGTGGTGAGGTCGCCGGTGTGGTCGGATATCCACGACCAGTCGATGGTCATGCGGGGCGCTCCGCTGTGGTGGGGGCGGAGTCTGCGTTCGTGTCGCCGGTGCCGCTGGTTTCGCCCTCCGTGCGCGGTCCCGTCTGCCCCGGGCTCTTCGTCGGCGGGTGCGGGTCTTCTTGGGTTGCTCGCGCAGTTCCCCGCGCCCCTGAGGGGGCGGCTGTGCGGCCCTGTTCGTGGGCCGTGCCCGCGTGGTCGTGGATGTCGTCTCGGGATGTCACGCCCGTCAGGACGCCCTTCGCGTCGACCCGCGCGACCAGGCCGCTGGGTGCGGCTATCGACTCGTTGAGGGCGGAGAGCAGCGAATCGGTGTCGCGCAGGGGGCGTACGGGGACGTCCGCGGCCTGTGCGTCCTTGTGCCGCCAGGCCAGCGGGGCTCCCGCCGCGTCCAGGCGCAGCGTCCAGGCGCCGCCCTCGGGGGCCGGAGCCTGCGGGACCTCGGTCAGTGTCGTCAGGGAGAGCAGCTTGAGGCCGCGTTCGGCGCCCAGGAAGTCGGCCACGAAGTCGTCCGCCGGGCGGGCCAGGAGTTCGGCGGGGGACGCGCACTGGACGAGATGGCCGCCGGTGCGGAAGACGGCTATCCGGTCGCCGAGCCGTACGGCCTCGTCGATGTCGTGTGTGACGAAGACGATGGTCTTGTTCAACTCCCGCTGCAGGCGCAGGAGTTCGTCCTGGAGCTGGGTGCGGACCACCGGGTCCACCGCGCCGAAGGGCTCGTCCATGAGCAGCACCGGCGCGTCCGCGGCGAGCGCGCGGGCCACGCCGACGCGCTGCTGCTGGCCGCCGGAGAGCTGGTGCGGGTAGCGCTTGCCCGCGTCGGCGGTGAGGCCGACCGTCTCCAGGAGTTCGGCGGCCCGCGCCCGCGCCTTCCTGCGGCCCCAGCCGAGCAGCAGCGGCACCGTGGCGATGTTGTCCAGGACCGTGCGGTGCGGGAAGAGCCCGGACTGCTGGATCACATAGCCGATGGAGCGGCGCAGTTCGGCCGCGTCCTGGCGCAGGACGTCCTTGCCGTTGACCTTGATCGTCCCTGAGGTCGGGTCGACCATCCGGTTGATCATGCGGAGCGTCGTCGTCTTGCCGCAACCGGAAGATCCGACGAGGACGGTCACGCCGCCTTCCGGCATCTCAAGTGTGAGGTCGTGGACCGCGGTTGTGCCGTTCGGGAAGCGCTTGTGGACCGTATCGAATTGGATCATGAGGAGTCCCTTGCCCGGCTGTATATCGTCATGCAGAGTTCTCGTTGACTGAATAGATTGTCAATAGCTTGTCCACGCCCCGGCGTAAATCGCTGGTTACGAGTGATCGCAGGGCAAGACGGAGCGTCCGGGTTGAGGAGGAATTGCGAGTGATGTCGTCTCATATCGCGGACAGGGCGACCGGCAGGGCGTCCGACGGCAGCGGCTCGGTCGTCGTCCTGGACGGCCGCGGACTGATGGTCGCAGATGTCGTACGGCTGGCCGAATCCACCGCAAAGCCCGTTCCGGGAACGGACGGGATGAAGCGTGTGGAGGACTCGTGGAACGCCGCACGGGAGATCGCGTCCTGGGGTCGCGTCTACGGCCGCTCCACCGGGGTGGGCGCCAACCGGAATGAGTCCGTGCCGACCGAGGCGGCCGCCGACCACGGCCTGCGGCTGCTGCGCAGCCATGCCGGAGCGATCGGCGACGAGCTGCCCGCACGGCAGGTCCGCGCGATGCTCGCGGTCCGCGCCAACCAGCTCCTTGCCGGCGGCGCGGGGCTGCGCCCGACCGTCGTCACGGCGCTCTGCGAGGCCCTGGAGACGGGCGCGTACCCGAAGGTCAATGAATTCGGCTCGGTCGGGACCGGCGACATCGCGGCCCTCGCCCAGATGGGCCTCGCGCTCGCGGGCGAGCACCCCTGGCAGGGCACCGGGGCGGCCCCGGCCCCCCAGCCCCTCGACAACAACGACGCCCTCGCCCTGATCAGCAGCAACGCCCTCACCCTCGGCCAGTCCGCGCTGGCCCTGCACGAACTGCGCGGCCTGATCGCGGCCACGCAGGTGGTGGCGGCGCTCTCCCTGATGGCCGTCGACGGTTCGTACGAGGCATACGCGCTGCCCGTCCACGAGGCGCGCCGCCACGCGGGTTCGTACGCGGTCGCGGAACGCATGCGGCTGATCCTCGGCGCACCGGACCGCCCGACCCCGCCGCTCGGCCGTATCCAGGACCCGTACGGCTTCCGCTGCGTCCCGCAGATCCACGGGCCCGCGCACGACGCGGCGGACGCGCTTGATGGCGTCCTCACGGTCGAGATCAACGCGGCCGCCGAGAACCCTCTGATCTCACCGGACGACATGGCGGCGTACCACCACGGCGGCTTCTATCTGGCCCAACTGGCCCTGTCCCTGGACCACTTCAGGCTGGCGATGACACAGGCGGCCCGCCTCTCCACGTCCCGCCTTTCGACCCTGAACGAACCGGCCTTCACCCGCCTGCGCCCCTTCCTGGCGGACGGCGAACCGGCCTCCTCGGGCGTGATGATCCTTGAGTACGCGGCCGGGGCGGCCCTCGGTGACCTGCGGGCCTTCTCGGCGCCCGCGTCGCTCGGCCATGCCGTTCTCTCCCGCGGTGTCGAGGAGCAGGCCAGCTTCGCCTCGCTGGCGGCCCGCCAGACGCTGCGTGCGTGCGAGGCGTACCGGCTGGTGGTGGGCTGTGAACTGGTCGCCGCCGTCAGGGCGTTGCGCCAGCGCGACATGCGCCTGGACCCGGACCTGCCCGTCGGGCGGGCCTTCGAACTCGCGGACTCCGTCCTCGACGCGGAGCTCGCCGACCGCCCGCTGACGGATGATGTGACGGCGGCGGCCGGACTCCTTGACCGGTTCACCGAGTTGTGGGCGGGCCTGGGGGCCGGAGGCGGAACGGCCGTCGAGGGCCAGGGTGTTGTGAGGGGAACGGTATGAGTGACAGTCCTGCGGCGCGGCTGCAAGTGCTCTTCGAGGGACACCGGCTGACGCCCACGCAGCGGCGCATCGCGCACTGCATGGTGCGAAGGGCGGCGGACGTCCCCTTCCTCTCCAGCGTCGAACTGGCGGAGCTGGCCGGGGTGAGCCAGCCCTCGGTGACGCGGTTCGCGGTGGCGCTCGGCTTCGACGGATACCCGGCGCTCCGCAGGCACCTGCGGGAACTGTCACCCGCGGAGGAGGCGGGCGAGTCCTCCCTCAACGAGTACCAGCAGGCGGTCGAGGCGGAGATCGCGAACCTGCGGCACCTGGCGGAGGTCCTCGCGGACCCGGCACCGGTGGAGCGCGCGGGCCGGCTCCTCGCCGCGTCCCGCCCGCTCCCCGTCCTCGGCCTGCGGGCCGCCGCGTCCCAGGCGTACGGCTTCGCGTACTTCGCCTCGAAGGTCCATCCGGACGTACGCCTCCTCGACGAGGGCGGCACGATGCTGGCCGACCGGATCGACGCGGCGGTACGTGCGGGCGCCTCGACGCTGCTGTGCTTCGCCCTGCCGAGGCATCCGCGCGAGGTGGTCGACGCGCTGGCCCACGCCCAGTCGGCGGGCCTGACCGTCGTGACGGTGGCCGACTCGGCGTTCGCCCCCGTGGCGGCCCACTCCAACCTCCTCCTCCCGGCGGCGGTGGGCACAGGCCTCGCGTTCGACACGGCCTGCGCCCCGATGCTCCTGGGCCGCGTCCTCCTGGAGGCCATGTGCGACGGCCTCCCGGATGCGCAGGCGAGGCTGGAGGAGTTCGATGCGGGGGCGGCGGCGCGGGGGCTGTTCGTGGAGTGATCGCCTCGTTCGGGTGAACGGGTCGCGGCCCGTGCCGGGCGCCGTTGTGGCGGCGTAGGCTCGAAATATGACCGCAGCAGAGGACTATCAGCACCTCAAGCACCTGATCGACAAGCTGCCACCGGAGAAGTTGAGGCATCTCCGGGTCGTCGTCGACGCCGATCCGGAGATCGCACCCTTCGTGAGCGACGCGGACGTTCTGCCTCTGGCGATCGAGCGGCCGGGCTTCGCCGCGTTCGCGGGCATGGGGCGGTCGGGTCACACGGACACGGCACGGAGGCATCGTGAGCTGACCGCGGAGTGGAGCGACGAGACCCGGTGAAGTGCCATCTCCTGGACACAGGCGTCCTCTACGCAGTCGCTGATGAGGATGACGACGATCACACGCAGTGCGTGGCGCACGTCAGCTCCCTGCGTGGGCGTCTCCTCGTGCCCGCTCCAGTCGTCGTCGAAACCGCCCAGCTCATCGAGCGGAGACTCGGCCCCGACAACGAAGCCGTGTTCCTCGACCTGTTCGCGGTCGGAACCCTGGAGGCGGTCGAGCTTGCCGCCGAAGACTATGTACGCATCGCCGAACTGGTCCGCAAGTACGCCGACTTCCCGCTCGGGACCGTAGATGCCTCCGTCGTCGCCGTGGCCGAGCGTCTGCGCCTCACGGAGGTGGCGAGCCGCGGCCCCCCCCCCATCACCCCCCTCCGGCCACACCACGCCCACACCTACTCGATCCA
>NZ_JBHYIG010000267.1:0-4992 GCF_042740015.1 Streptomyces sp. NPDC059037 | reverse complement strand
GGGGTTGGGGGGGTGTTTGTTTGTGTTCTCACTCCCGGTGGCGCGCCCGCGGGGGGGGGGGGGCCCGCGTTCCGGGGGGGGGGGGGGGGCGCCCCCCCCCCCCGCCGCCACTTCTCCGCCGTCCGGCCACAGCACGCGCAGAGCTTCACGATCCTGCCCTGACCGGCCCGCCTCAGTCCTCGCCCCGCGCCCTCAGCACCACCCTGTTGACCACCCACAGCCCGATCCCGATGGCGACGAGGACGCCGGCCCGGATGTAGACCTCCGCCGGGCGGTCCGCCAGCGGGCTCGCCAGGATCAGCGCGGTGATCGCCCCGATCACGGGCAGCACCGTCGGCGTACGGAAGTGCTCGTGGTCCACGCGGTCGCGGCGCAGTACGAGCACCGACACGTTGACCACCGCGAAGACGCACAGCAGCAGGAACGCCGTCGTGTCGCCGAGCCCCTCGATCTCGCCCGTCGACACCAGGCCGATCGCGAGCAGCGAGACGAAGACGATGCCGACCACCGGCGTGCGGCGGCGGGCCAGGACGCGGCCCATCGCGCGCGGCAGGATGCGTTCGTTGGCCATGCCGTAGCAGAGCCGCGAGGCCATCATGATGTTGATGAGCGCGGAGTTGGTGACCGCGAACAGGGCGATCAGCGCGAAGAGTTTGTGCGGGAAGTCGATGCCGCCCGCCTTGACGACTTCGAGCAGCGGGCCGCTGGAGCCCTCCAGGACCTTGTAGTCCACGAGCAGTGAGGACACCAGCGCCACCAGGACGTAGATCGTGCCCGTCACCGCGACCCCGATGAAGATGGCGCGGGGGAAGGTGCGGACCGGATCCTTTGTCTCCTCGGCCATGTTCACCGAGTCCTCGAAGCCGACGAAGGCGAAGAAGCCGAGCGCGGTCGCGCCGAGCACGCCCGTCAGGAGCGCGTAGCCCGTGCCGCCGCCGGGTGATTCGAAGTCGGTGAGGCGGCCGGGGTCCCCGTCGCCGCTCAGGACCGCGTACGCGCCGATGGCGAGGATGATCACCAGGCCCGTCAGTTCGACGAGCGTGAGGACCACGTTCGTCTTGACCGACTCGGAGACGCCGCGCAGGTTCAGCGCCGCGAGCGCCAGGATGAAGAGGATCGCGATCAGGGTCGGCGGGAGCGCGTTGCTCGTCAGTTCGCTCAGATAGTCGCCGCTGAACGCGCGGGCCGCGGCGCTCGCCGACGCCAGGCCCGAGCACATCACCATGAACGCGATGATGAAGGTGAGGAACGGCGTCTTGAACGCCTTCTGGGTGTAGAGGGCCGCGCCCGCCGCCTTCGGATACTTGCCGACCAGTTCGACGTACGAAGCCGCCGTCAGGATCGCCACGACGAACCCGATCGCGAACGGCAGCCACAGCGCGCCGCCGACCTTTCCCGCGACCTTGCCGGTGGTGGCGTAGATGCCGGTGCCGAGGATGTCGCCGATCACGAAGAGGATCAGGAGCTTGGGGCCGATCGCGCGGTGCAGCGAGGGTTCTTCGGCCGGTGGTGGTGCGGTGGTGGTCGTGTTGGATGTCGTCACGGATGCCTCCCCCGAGACCGGGACCGAGTACGGGCCTGGAGGGAGGATGTGCCCGTGATCCACGTCACTATGCGGGAGTTGAGGAACCTCAGAGCCTCCGGGAGGGGGCGGGAGGGGGCAGAGGGCGGCTCAGAGGCCGCGCAGAGCCTCCCGCGCGATGCCGCCGCCCGCCTCCGCCACGATCTCGTCCAGCGTCTGTGGCTCCCGCACGGCGGCGAACCGCACCTCGTCGGCGCGCGTCGAGAAGCCGTAGATGCCGGGTCTGGCAAGGCTGTTGTACGAGTAGTGGTGCGCGAAGTAGTACGCGCCGGTGTCGAGCGCCGCCGCGTAGTCGCCCTGTTCGAGCAGGGGGAGCGGGCGGTTCTCGGCGAGCAGGTCGCCCGCGAAGCAGGCCGGGCCCGCGATGTCCTGGCCCACCGGCGGGCCGCTCTTGGGGCGGCCCTTCGCGTCGTACGCGGCGATGCGCAGCGGCCAGGACGCGGGCGCGTACACCGTGCGCGTCGCGACCTGAACGCCCGCGTGCGTCACGGCGATCGGCCGGGCGCCCGCCGCCTTGGCGTACTCGACGCGGGCGAGGATCGTGCCGTGCTTGGCGAGCAGCGAGCGGCCGAACTCGGTGACCAGGCCGTACCGCCCGTCGAGCAGCCCCGGGACGCGGGACTTGAGGCGGCGCGCGTACTGCCCGTGGGTCGGACTCTCCTCGTCCGAACCGAAGTTGACGGGCAGTCCGCCGCCGATGTCGATCGTGTCGATCTGCCGCCGTCCGGCGCGTTCGTTGATCTCCTCGGCCAGTTCGTACGTCGCCGCCACGCCCCGCACCATCAGTTCCAGGGGCAGGCCCTGCGAGCCGGAGTGGGCGTGCAGGCGGGTCAGCCAAGGGCGGTCGAGGTACGCCTGGACGATCCACTCGCGGGCGCCGTCGTCGCGCAGGCCGACCCCGAACTTCGAGGTCGCCGTCGCCGTCGAGAGCGCGCCGATGGAGCCGCCGCCGATCTGCGGGTTCACGCGGATGCCGACGGGGGAGCGGCTGGGTGCGGATTGGACCATCGCGTCGATGCGGGCGAGCTCCTGCGGATTGTCCGCGTTCACGGCGATGCCGAGCGCGAGGGCCTCGCGCAGCTCGGCCGGGGTCTTGGCGGGCGAGTCGAGGACCGTGTGCGCGGGCGGCACGCCGGCGGCCCGCGCGATGGCCAGCTCGCCGGGGCTCGCCACCTCGGCGCCGATGCCCGCGTCGCGAAGGAGGCGCAGGACCGGCACCAGGGGCGATGCCTTCACCGCGAACGCGTGCAGGACGGGGGTGCCGTCCGGGGTGACCGCGTCGAAGGCGGCGCGCAGGGCGGCGGCGGACGCGCGGATGCCGGTGATGTCGAGCAGCCCCGCGATGGGGGTGGCGGGCCCGACGAGCCCCTGCTCGACGGCGGCGCGTACGGCCTGGTCGCGGCGGGCGGCGGACTCGGCCGCCGGATCCACCGCCGTGAGGCGTCGTGTGGGGGTTTCCGGGCCGCCGCCCGCCCCGGATGCGTGTGCGGTCTCCGCGCCCTGATCGCTCATGTGTTCAAGCCAATCACCCGCGACGCGGTCCCGCTGCCCTGTCAACGTATTGACTAGCTCTATTCAACGTCGCAGGATGTGAATAACAAGGTCACAGCAACGCACCCCTGCAGTACTTCACGCGAGGAGGCAATCGCCATGTCAGGACCCCGCCCCGTACGGGCACCGCGCGGTACGGAACTGAGCGCCCTGGGATGGCAGCAGGAAGCCGCCCTGCGCATGCTGCAGAACAACCTCGACCCCGAGGTCGCCGAGCACCCCGACAAGCTCGTCGTCTACGGCGGCACCGGCAAGGCGGCCCGCGACTGGCGCTCCTTCGACGCCATGGTGCGTACGCTGCGGACCCTCAAGCAGGACGAGACGATGCTCGTCCAGTCCGGCCGCCCGGTCGGCGTCATGCAGACCCACGAGTGGGCGCCGCGTGTCCTCATCGCCAACTCCAACCTGGTCGGCGACTGGGCGAACTGGGAGGAGTTCCGCCGCCTTGAGCAGCTGGGCCTGACCATGTACGGCCAGATGACCGCGGGCTCCTGGATCTACATCGGCACGCAGGGCATCCTCCAGGGCACGTACGAGACGTTCGCCGCCGTCGCCGCGAAGAAGTTCGACGGGACCCTCGCGGGGACCATCACCCTCACCGCAGGGCTCGGCGGCATGGGCGGCGCCCAGCCGCTCGCCGTGACGATGAACGACGGCGTCGCGATCTGTATCGACGTCGACCCGCGCGCCATCGAGCGCCGCATCGAGCACAAGTACCTCGATGTGAAGGCCGACTCGCTGCAGCACGCCCTGCAGCTGGCCGTCGAGGCGCGCGACGCCCGCCGCCCCCTCTCCATCGGCCTGCTCGGCAACGCGGCCGAGCTGCTCCCGCAGATGCTGGCCGAGGGCGCGCCCATCGACATCGTGACGGACCAGACCTCGGCCCACGACCCGCTGTCGTACCTCCCCGTCGGTGTCGAGTTCGACGACATGCAGTCGTACGCCACGAAGGACCCGGCGGGCTTCACCACCCGCGCCCGTGAGTCCATGGCCCGGCACGTGGAGGCGATGGTCGGCTTCATGGACGCCGGCGCCGAGGTCTTCGACTACGGCAACTCGATCCGCGGCGAGGCCCAACTGGCGGGCTACGACCGCGCGTTCGCCTTCCCGGGCTTCGTGCCCGCCTACATCCGCCCGCTCTTCTGCGAGGGCAAGGGCCCGTTCCGCTGGGCGGCGCTGTCCGGCGAGGCGTCCGACATCCACAAGACGGACAAGGCGATCCTCGACCTCTTCCCGGAGAACGAATCGCTGCACCGCTGGATCAAGATGGCCGGCGAGCGCGTCCACTTCCAGGGTCTGCCCGCGCGCATCTGCTGGCTGGGCCAGGGCGAGCGCGACAAGGCGGGCGACATGTTCAACGACATGGTCGGCAACGGCACCCTCGCCGCCCCGCTCGCGATCGGCCGCGACCACCTGGACTGCGGCTCGGTGGCATCCCCGTACCGCGAGACGGAGGCCATGCTGGACGGCTCCGACGCGATCGCCGACTGGCCGCTCCTGAACGCCATGGTGAACGTCGCATCGGGCGCCTCCTGGGTCTCCATCCACCACGGCGGCGGCGTCGGCATGGGCCGCTCCATCCACGCGGGCCAGGTCTCGGTCGCCGACGGCACCAAGCTGGCGGGCGAGAAGATCCGCCGCGTCCTGACCAACGACCCCGGCATGGGCGTCATCCGGCACGTGGACGCGGGCTACGACATCGCGGAGTCGGTGGCGGCGGAGAAGGGCGTTCGAGTTCCCATGCGCGAGGAAGGCACCGCGTGAGCGACACGTTCCACGCCATGTGGCGTGGGGGGGGGGCCCCACCCCGCCCCCCCCACCCCCCCCGCGCACCCCCCCGGGGCCCCCGCGGCCACCAC
>NZ_JBHYIG010000266.1:0-13634 GCF_042740015.1 Streptomyces sp. NPDC059037 | reverse complement strand
GTCACCGACTCACCCGCCGGGGCTCAGGCCGCCTGTGGTGTGGTCATGTGGCGGTTGCTGGGGGCCTCGGTGGCGCCGCGGCCCGCACGCCCCGACTTCTCCGTGTGGCCCGCCCGGGGTGAACTGACCGGCGACAAGGCCCTGTTGCGCCGCGCCCTCGCGGTGTGGGCGCGGCCCGGCGAGTCGGTACAGGTGTCCGCCACGCCCGGCACGGCGGCCGGCGCTCCTCCCGGCCCCGCGCAGCTGCTCTTCGCGGGCGACGTCGACGCGGCCCGGGTCGTGCTCCTCTACGACGGTCTGCGCATCGTGCGGTACGCCGAGCCGAAGGACGACACCAGCGGCGCCGCGCTCGACTTCGCGCGCGTGGACGGCGCGGGCAGCGCGGAGGCCGGTGCGGTGATCGTCAACCGCACCGACGGCAACGTCCGCTATCTGACGGCGCCTTGGGTGACGGGTGCGGCCGTCCGCGACCTGGTCAAGGGGTCCGCGGGCACCGCGCTCAAGCGGGACGAGTCCGGCGTCACCGAGCCCTTCGCCAGCCCCGCGCAGGCCAGTTCGTGCACGTCGTGGAACGCGCTGCAGCTGCGCGACAACTCCGGCACGGACCGCCTCTCCACCGACCTGGGCGAGCTCGTCCCCGCCCACCTGACGGCCGGCCGCCCGCAGGCCCCGCGCGAGGCCACCGCCGCGGACTGGTCCGCGACCGCGTGCTCCCTCTCCGCGGCCCGGTCGAACGGGGTGCGGACCGTGAACGCGTGGGCGTACGCGCGCCAGGCACTGCCCGAGGGCAACGGCCTCGCGCAGTGGGTGTGCACGCGAGCCGACACCTGGCGGGGCGGCGGGAGCCGGCTGCTCGCGCAGTTCCGGGCGCCGGGAACGGCGGCAGCCGCCGTCGTGGCGAAGGCGGAGGACGCGCCGGCCTGCGGCGGACGCGAGCCCGCGGTGCTCGCCGGGGTGCGCTGGAAGTCGCGGGGCGGGACCTGGTACCTGCTGGGCGCCGGCAGCAAGGAGGTCACGTCGGTCACCGCGTCGGGCGGCACGAAGGCGCCGGGCAACACGCTGGCCGCACCGGTCGGGCGAAGCGACCGTGCGGGCCTGAGCGGCAGGCTCACCGACGGCGGCAAGATCTCCACGCTGCGCTGAGGCGTGGCTGAGCGTGCTGAGGCGTCGTCGAGGCCCACCCCCGGCCCGCTTCACCCCAGCCGCTTCTCCAGCAGCAGCACCCCATAAGTGCTCCCGTCCGCCGCCACCTTCCCCGGCAGCTCCCCCACCACCGCGTATCCCGCGGCCTCGTAGTAGTCGCGCAGCCGGGGGTTGGACGTCACGCAGTCCAGGCGGCAGCGGTCGAGGCCCGCCTCGGCTATCCGTTGTTCCGCGCGGGCCAGCAGCGCGCGGCCCGTGCCGGCCGGGGCTCCGCGGCGGGTCATCAGCCGGTGCACATACCCGGCGACCGGCGGCTGGACGCCCCAGGCGGCCTCGTCCGCCCACCAGATCTCGTACGCCCCGGCGACGGCCGCGCCGTCGTACGCGAGCCAGACCTCGTCCGAAGCGATCCGCTGCCGGAAGTGCTCCTCGCCCTTCCCGCCCGGCTTCCACTGGTCGATGCCCCGCTCCAGCATCCAGCGCGCGGCGCCGTCGTAGAGAGCGACGAGGGTGGTGATGTCCTCCTCGTCGGCCGGGCGATGGGTCAGCCGCGCTGCGGCGTCCGTCGTCGTCATGGGGGAAATGTACGACGGGCGGCAGGTCAGGCCTGCTGCGGGGCCAGTTCGATCAGGCGGGTGATCAGCTCGGCGAACAGGCCGTCCGCCGGTTCATCGGCGAGCACCGCGCGGAAGATCTCCGCCATCTCCTCGTCGTACGCCGCGCTCACGGCGGCCAACGCCGCGAAGTCGTGCACCAGTTGGCGCTCCAGCTCGGCACGCGGAATGCGGCGTCCGTCGAGCCAGATCAGCGCCGTGGACTCGGCGAGCGAGATCCAGGATCGGACGACCAGCTCAAGCCGCGGGGGCGGGTCCGTGATCCCCAGCTGCATGAGGACTTGGACGTACGCCGCCTGGCGAACCGAATCGACCAGCGCGTTCGTCGTCGACGAGCCGACCGCGGGGCCGCCGCGCATCAGCGCGGAGAAACCCGGTCCGTGGCCGTCGACAAAATCGAAGAAGCGGCCCATCACACGCAGCAGACGAGCCCCCGGCGGGCCCTCCCGCGGCTCCACGAACCGCCCGGCGAGATCGTCGGCCGCACGCTGCAACGCCGCTTCGTACAGGCTGAGTTTGCCCGGGAAGTAGTGGTAGACCAGCGGTCGCGAGATGCCCGCGGCCGCCGCTATCTCGTCGATGGACACGTCATCGGGCGAGCGGTGGCTGAACAGGTCGAGGGCGACCCCGATCAGCTGCTGCCGCCGCTCTTCGACACCCATTCTGCGGCGCACCCCGGTAGTCATGCGAACACCTTACCGAGCGGATCCGGCCGCCCAAGGGGGCCGGTCCGCACCGACCGTTCACATCACCGCCCACAGCACCCCTCACGGCACCGCTCACAGGTCGAGGACGATGCGGCCGCGGCTCGCCCGCGACACACAGATCAGCATCGAGTCGGCGCGCTCCGCGTCCGTGAGCAGCTCGTCCCGGTGGTCGATCTCCCCTTCCAGGACCCGCTGTTGGCACGTTCCGCAGAATCCCTGCTCGCAGGAGTACAGGGTGTCGGGCAGCTCCGCGCGCACCGCGGCGAGGACCGTGGAGTCGGCAGGCACCTCGATCGTCCGTCCGCTGCGGCGCAGTTCGACCTCGAAGGATGCGTTGCCGTCCATGGACGTGTGCGGCGTGAACCGCTCCAGGTGCAGGTCGCAGCCCTCGGGGAGCGTCTGCGCGACCGCCTCCATCAGGCCCTCGGGGCCGCACACATGGACGGCGGTGCCGGGCAGCGCCCCCGAGAGGAAACCGGCCAGGTCAGGCCGGCCGCCCTCGTCGTCGGCGGCGACCGTGACCCGGCCGTCCACCGCCCCGCCCAGCTTCTCGACGTCCTCAAGGAAGGGCATGGAGGCACGGGACCGGCCCGCGTACAGCAGCCGCCAGTCGTGCCCCGCCGCGTCGACGGCCCGCAGCATCGGCAGGATCGGCGTGATGCCGATGCCGCCCGCGACGAAGACGTACCGCTGCGCGTCGGCGAGCGGGAAGCGGTTGCGCGGCCCGCGGATCTCGACCTCCACCCCCTCCTGAAGCTGCTCGTGCACCTCGCGCGAGCCGCCCCGGCCGCCCTGCTCCGCGCCGATGAGACGGGTCGCGACGGTGTACGAGGAGGTGTCCTCGGGGTCCCCGCACAGCGAGTACTGCCGGACGAGACCCGACGGGAGCACGAGGTCGAGGTGGGCGCCCGGCTCCCACGGCGGCAAGTCGTCGCCTTCCAGGCGCAGTTGTACGACACCGTCGGCGACCGTCTCGTGCCGGGTGACCAGGAGCCGCAGTGCGCGCGAGCGCGGGCGTCCCGATATCGGCTCCTCCAGGGCGGGCAGCGGCCACAGCGGCGATGCGTCGATGCGGCGCCGCATGGCCCGCCTGGCGAGGACGGCCGCGCCCGTGACGAGCAGGACGGTGCGGATGCGGGGCATGTCAGCGGGCTCCGTTCGTCGCGGCCTCGGCGGCGGTCGCCGCGGGCGATGAGGCGAGATAGGCGAGAGCCTGCTCGGTGCTGCCCTCCTGGGAGGGGTGGTAGCCGCGGCTCAGATAGCGCGGGATGGAGCGGATCATGTCCGGGGTCGTCGGCAGCGTGCCCTGCCGGCCGCTCTTGTAGAAGTCCTTGAACGAGGCCTTGCCGCCGATCAGCGTCGGGTCGTTCTCCATGAAGAACCGCGCCCCGCGCTGCCAGAGGAACACCAGGGCGGTGAAGGCCGTGGCCCAGGTCCTCGCGCGCCGCCGGTAGCTGCCGTCGACGTGCAGGAACAGCTCGAAGGCGACGGAGCGGTGCTCGACCTCCTCCGCGCCGTGCCAGCGCAGCAGGTCCAGCATGGTCGGATCGGCACCGCGCCGGTCCAACTCCTCCGCGTTCAGGACCCAGTTGCCGAGGAAGGCGGTGTAGTGCTCGATCGCCGCGATCATGGCGACGCGCTCCATCAGCCACCACTTGCGGGCCTTGCCCGGCGGCAGCGTCTTGTCACCGAGCAGCTTCTCGAAGAGCCAGTCGACCTGGGCGGTGTACGGCGTCGGATCGAGGCCCTGCTCCTTGAGGTGGGGCAGCACCTCGTCGTGGGCCTGCGAGTGCATGGCCTCCTGGCCGATGAAGCCGATCACGTCCTCGCGGAGCCGCTCGTCGCGTATGTACGGAAGGACCTGCTTGTACACATGGACGAACCAGCGTTCGCCGGCGGGCAGCAGCAGGTGGAGGACGTTGATCGTATGCGTGACGAAGGGGTCGCCCGGCACCCAGTGGAGCGGGGTGTTCTCCCAGGAGAAGGAGACTTTGCGTGCCTTGAGCGCGGTGTGCTCGGACGCGACGGGCTCGGGCACCCGGCTCTGCGTATTAGACATGGCGTCAATGTACTGATGGGTAAGTCTTCGGGTACAGGTGTGTGCAGGGGATTCTTGGGCGATTGTTCTGGAGGCCCGATGACAGCCGTCGGGGCCGCAACGCGACGGCGCTCTCGTGACCTTCGCCTTCCGCGCGGCGTTCATCGAGGTGTCCGCACCCCGCATCCCCGAGGGACTTCATGACCCAGCACGTCACGGCCGCCCTTCCCGCCGACGCCTCGTCCGACGCCGCCGAGCGCCGCGACTGGTGGCGCGAGGCCGTCATCTACCAGGTCTATCCACGGAGTTTCGCCGACGGCAACGGCGACGGCATGGGCGATCTGCCGGGCGTCACGACGCGCCTCCCGTATCTGCGGCGGCTCGGCGTCGACGCCGTGTGGCTCTCCCCCTTCTATGTGTCCCCGCAGGCCGACGCCGGGTACGACGTGGCCGACTACCGCGCGGTCGACCCGATGTTCGGCACGCTGCCGGACGCCGACGATCTCGTACGCGAAGCGCACGCGCTCGGCCTGCGGGTGATCGTCGACGTGGTGCCCAACCACTGTTCGGAGCAGCACGATTGGTTCACGCGGGCGCTGCGCGAGGGGCCGGGTTCGCCGTGGCGGGAGCGCTTCCACTTCCGTCCCGGCAAGGGCCCCGACGGCTCCGAGCCGCCCAACGACTGGGAGTCCGTCTTCGGCGGCCCGGCCTGGACGCGGGTGGCGGACGGCGACTGGTATCTCCACCTCTTCGCGCCCGAGCAGCCCGACTTCAACTGGGAACACCCTGCGGTGCACGAGGAGTTCCGCTCCGTCCTGCGCTTCTGGCTCGACCTCGGCATCGACGGCTTCCGCATCGACGTGGCGCACGGCCTGGTCAAGGCGGCGGGCCTGCCCGACATCGGCCACAGCGAGCAGGTGAAGCTGCTCGGCAAGCAGGCGGTGCCGTACTTCGACCAGGACGGCGTGCACGCGATCTACCGCGAGTGGCGCCGGATCCTCGACGAGTACGCGGGTGAGCGCGCGGCGGTGGCCGAGGCGTGGACGCCGACCGTGGAGCGCAGCGCGCTGTACATCCGCCCGGACGAACTGCACCAGGCCTTCA
Organism: Streptomyces sp. NPDC059037; assembly: GCF_042740015.1. NCBI lineage: Bacteria > Bacillati > Actinomycetota > Actinomycetes > Kitasatosporales > Streptomycetaceae > Streptomyces > Streptomyces sp. NPDC059037. Next base: position 8,028 of record NZ_JBHYIG010000266.1, on the reverse strand, counting down.
ACTTCGAGTATCTGACCACCGGTTGGGACGCCGCCGCCCTTCGCTCCGTCATCGACCGCTCCCTCGACGCGATGAACGCCGTGCACGCGCCGGCGACCTGGGTGCTCTCCAACCACGACGTCGTACGGCACTCCACCCGCTTCGCCGACGGCGACGCGGCCCGCGGCCTGCGCCGGGCCAGGGCGGCGACGCTCCTGATGCTGGCGCTGCCCGGCTCCGCCTACCTGTACCAGGGCGAGGAGCTCGGCCTGCCGGAGGTCACCGAGCTGCCGGACGAGGTGCGCCAGGACCCCGCGTTCTTCCGTACGGCGGGGCAGGACGGGACGCGGGACGGGTGCCGGGTGCCGCTGCCGTGGTCCGGGGAGCGGGCGCCGTTCGGCTTCGGTCCCGTCGAGGGCGGCCCGAGCTGGCTGCCGCAGCCGGACAGCTGGAAGGACCTGTCCGTGGCGGCCCAGGAGGGCGACCCCGGCTCCACCCTGGAGTTCTACCGCCGTGCGCTCGCCGTGCGCCGCGAGCACCCGGCGCTCGGCGCGGGCCACCAGGTGGAGTGGCTCGACGCCCCCGACGGCGTCCTTGCCTTCCGCCGTACGACGCCCGGCGGCACGTTCGTCTGCACGGTGAACCTCACCTCCGAAGCCGTCACCATCCCCACGCCCGGCACCGTGCTCCTGTCGAGCGCGGACCTGGATCCCGCCTCCGCGGAAGCGAGCGTCCCGGCGGATTCGGCGGTCTGGTGGGCAGCCTGAGATGTGACCGGTACAGTCCAATCCTGTGACCGCGCGACTGGCCGACATCGCAGCGCAGGCGGGGGTCAGCGAGGCAACGGTCAGCCGGGTGCTCAACGGCAAACCGGGCGTCGCCGCGGCCACCCGCCAGTCCGTGCTTGCCGCACTCGACGTGCTCGGCTACGAACGTCCGGTGCGGCTGCGGCAGCGCAGCGCGGGCCTCGTCGGCCTGATCACCCCGGAGCTGGAGAACCCGATATTCCCCGCGCTCGCCCAGGTCATCGGGCAGGCCCTGACCCGCCAGGGGTACACACCGGTCCTCGCCACACAGACCCCGGGCGGCTCCACGGAGGACGAGCTGACGGAGATGCTCGTGGACCGCGGCGTCAGCGGCATCATCTTCGTCTCGGGCCTGCACGCCGACACCACGGCCGACATGGGGCGCTACGACCAGCTGCGCGCGCAGGGCGTGCCGTTCGTCCTGGTCGACGGCTTCTCCCCCAAGGTGCGGGCGCCCTTCATCTCGCCGGACGACCGCGCGGCGACCCGCCTCGCGGTCACCCACCTCGTCTCCCTCGGTCATACGCGCATCGGGCTCGCCCTGGGCCCGAAGCGGTTCGTGCCCGTACAGCGGAAGATCGAGGGCTTCGTACGCACGATGCGGGAGCAGCTGGCACTGCCCCCCGATGCGATCGAGTCGGAGCTCGTCGAACACTCGCTGTACACGCTGGAGGGCGGACAGGCAGCGGCGTCCGCGCTCCTGGACCGCGGCTGCACGGCCGTCGTCTGCGCCAGCGACATGATGGCGCTGGGGGCGATACGGGCGGCGCGGCAGCGCGGCTTGGAGGTCCCGGACGACGTCTCGGTGGTCGGTTTCGACGACTCTCCCCTGATCGCGTTCACCGATCCGCCGCTGACGACGGTGCGCAAACCGGTGCCTGCCATGGGTCAGGCGGCGGTGCGTACACTCCTCGAGGAGATCGGCGGCACCCCCGCTCCGCACAGTGAATTCGTGTTCCTGCCCGAACTGGTGGTTCGAGGTTCAACGGCCTCTGCCCCTGGGGGACGAACTCGTCCATAGGGCGTAGGGAATGCGACCTGAACCAGACCTTGGGATGATCGGGCATAGGGTGGGAATCTGGCAGACTCTGTGCCTATGGGTGAGATGACGTGACGACACTGGAAGGCCGGGAGCGGCCCACCACATCACCCAATGCGGGCGAGGAGACCGACCGCACGGGGCGGGTATTCCTGGGCCGGTTGCGCACGCCGCGGCGCCCGCGGCTCTGGTTCGAGATCCTGCTGATCGCGGTGAGTTACTGGACGTACTCCCTGATCCGCAACGCCGTGCCGGAACAGAGGTCACAGGCCCTGCGCAACGCCGACTGGATCTGGCAGGTGGAGCAGAACCTGGGTCTTGCCGTGGAGGAGAGCGTCAACCACGCGGTGAACTCGGTGACATGGCTCATCGTCGGCATGAACTACTACTACGCGACGCTGCATTTCGCGGTGACGCTGGGTGTCCTGGTGTGGCTGTTCCGCAGTCATCCGGGACGCTACGCGGCCACCCGCCTCGTGCTCTTCGCGACCACCGCGGTGGCCCTGGTCGGCTACTACCTGTATCCGCTCGCACCGCCGCGCCTGATGAACGGCAACGACTTCATCGACACGGTCCTGGTCCACCAGACCTGGGGCTCGATGGCCTCCGGCGACCTCAAGCACATGTCGAACCAGTACGCGGCGATGCCCTCGATGCACATCGGCTGGTCCCTGTGGTGCGGTCTGACGATCTTCGCCCTGGCGTCGGTGCCGTGGGCGAAGGTGCTCGGCCTGCTCTACCCGACGGTGACCCTGGTCGTGATCGTGGCCACCGCCAACCACTTCTGGCTGGACGCGGTGGGCGGCATGATCTGCCTCGCGTTCGGCTTCGCGGTGGCGTGGGTCTGGTACGGCAGCATGCCGTACGCGCTGCCGAGGCAGATCGCGGCGCGGGGCGAGCGGGCCGCCCTCGCCCCACCCCTGAAGGCCTGAGGCCCGGCCTCAGGCCTCCCGGTGCGTGAGGTGCCCTTCCCATCACGGTCAGCCGGACCGGTGCCTCGGCCACCTCGTCGGCGGGCGCCGCCACCGGATCGAGGCCGAAGGCCGTCAGATCCGCCCGGAAGCCGGGGGCGATCCGCCCCGCCACCGCCGCCTCACCCGCGGCGATCGCGGCGTGCGAGGTACAGCCTTCGAGCGCCTGGAGCCCGGTGAGCCCCTGCGCGGGGCCGGCCGCCCCGCGGGGGACCCTCGCGGTCGCGAGCACCTGACGGACGTCGTAGTGCGCGATGGGCCAGTCGGAGCCCAGGGCGACCACCGCGCCCGCGTCCCGCAGATCCCGTGTCCGCCAGGCCCGCGCGGCCCGCTCGCCGCCGAGCCGCTTGGACCACTCGTCGGTGTGGTCGGCCCGCGTGTAGGCGGTGTGCGGCGGCTGCATCGAGGCGATGACGCCGAGCTCCGCGAACCTCGGCACCGTGTCGTCGGGCACGGTCTCGATGTGCTCGATCCGGTGCACGAGGCGCCCGCTCGGGCCGAGCCCCGCGACGGTGTCGAGCACGTGGCGCACGGCGGTGTCCCCGATGGCGTGGGTCGCCGTCCTGGGACGAGTCGCTCGCCGCCTGGGCCCGCTCCTACCGCGCCGCGTTCGCGGCCCACCCGAGGGCCATCCCGCTCCTGATGACGTCGCCGGTGCGGGCCCCGCGCGTACTCGACCAGTACGAGCGCGCGGTCACGCTGCTGCTTGGCGTGGGGTTCGGCCTCGCGGACGTCATGCCGGTGATCATCGCCCTGGAGAACACGGTGCTCGGCTCGGCGCTCGACCTGGCGGCGCCGGAGGCGATGTGGGAGCTGCCGGACGAGACGACGACGCCGCGTCTTGCCGAGGCGCTCGACGCCGCGCCGGGCGGCCGCGCCGACCGGGCCTTCGAGCTGGCCCTCGCCGCGTTCCTCGCCCATGCGCGCGCCATGCTCTGACCGCGAAGGCGCCAGTGGCCGCGGAGCCGCGGAGCCGCCCGGGGTCACGCCCCGTAGAAGCGCTCCTCCACGACGGCCCGCGCCCGCCGCGTGATCCTGCGGTAGTCGTCCAGCATGTCGCCCACGTGCCCGGGGTCGTAGCCCAAGTACCGTCCCACGGCGGCCAGTTCGCGGCCGTCCGAGGGGAAGGTGTCTCCGGCGCGGCCACGGACCAGCATCACCGCGTTGCGCACCCGCGTTGCGAGCACCCATGCCTCGTCGAGGATCGCCGCGTCCTCGACCGGGATCAGCTCGGCCGCGCAGGCCGCCGCAAGGGCCTCGCGGGTGCGGGTGGTGCGCAGGCCGGGTTCGGCCCAGCCCTCCTCCAACTGCAGGAGCTGGACGGTCCATTCGACGTCCGAGAGACCGCCGCGGCCCAGCTTGGCGTGCAGCGTCGGGTCGGCGCCGCGCGGCATCCGCTCGGCCTCCATACGGGCCTTGAGGCGGCGGATCTCACGGACCGCGTCCTCGCCGAGGCCCTCGGCCGGATAGCGCAGGGGGTCGACCAGGTCGATGAAGGCGCGGCCCAACTCGGCGTCGCCCGCGACCGGTTCGGCCCGAAGCAGCGCCTGGGACTCCCAGACCAGGGACCAGCGGCGGTAGTAGGCCTCGTACGACTTGAGCGTACGCACCGGGGGGCCGCTCCTGCCCTCCGGGCGCAGGTCCGCGTCGATGAGCAACGGCGGGTCGGACGAGGGCAGTTGGAGCAGCCGGCGCATCTCGGAGACCACCTTGGCGGCGGCCTTCGCGGCCTCCTGCTCGTCGGCCCCCTCGCGGGGCTCGTGGACGAACAGGACGTCGGCGTCCGAGCCGTAGCCCGGTTCGTGGCCGCCGAAGCGGCCCATGCCGATGACCGCGAAACGGGTGGGCAGCTCCTCGCCCCAGCCCTCGCGGACCACAGCGCGCAGGGTGCCCGCGATCGTCGCCGCGGTCAGGTCCGAGACCGCGTCGCCCACCAGGTTCACCAGCGCGCCCGGGTCGGCCTGCGCGGGATTCTCCTCGGTGCCGTACGAACCGATGATGTCGGCGGCGGCGGTGCGGAACAGTTCACGGCGGCGGACGCCACGAGCCGCCGTCACCGCCTGCTCGGCGCCGTCCGCACGGCCCACGGCGGCGAGGACCTCCTGCTCCAGGTGGGCGTGGTCGCGCGGTTCCAGGCCGCGGGGGTCGCCGAGGAGGGCGACCGCCTCGGGGGCGCGCAGCAGAAGGTCGGGGGCCAGGCGGCCCGCGGACAGGACGCGGGCGAGGTTCTCGGCCGCCGCGCCCTCGTCCCTCAACAGCCGTAGATACCAAGGGGTCTTGCCCAGGGCGTCGGACACCTTGCGGAAGTTCAGGAGGCCCGCGTCGGGGTCCGCCGAGTCCGCGAACCAGCCGAGCAGGACCGGAAGCAGGGTGCGCTGGATCGCCGCCTTGCGGGTGACGCCGGAGGCGAGCGCCTCCAGGTGGCGCAGGGCCGTCGAGGGGTCCGCGTAGCCGAGGGCCACCAGGCGTTCGCGGGCCGCCTCCGCGCTCAACCGGATCTCGCCGGGGGCGAGTTGGGCCACGGCGTCGAGGAGCGGGCGGTAGAAGAGCTTCTCGTGCAGGCGCCGCACGACCGAGGTGTGCCGCTTCCAGGCGCGGTTCAGCTCGGTGATCGGTTCCGTCCGCATGCCCAGGGAGCGGCCGATGCGCCGCAGGTCGGCGTCGTCCTCCGGGATCAGATGCGTGCGCCGCAGCTTGAAGAGCTGGATGCGGTGCTCAAGGGAGCGCAGGAAGCGGTAGGCGTCGTCGAGCTGGACGGCGTCGACCCGGCCCACATAGCCGCCGGCGGCCAGCGCGCCGAGTGCCTCAAGGGTCGAGCCGCTGCGCAGTGACATGTCGCTGCGCCCGTGCACCAACTGCAGGAGCTGTACGGCGAATTCGACGTCCCGCAGGCCGCCGGGGCCCAGCTTCAGCTCGCGGTCGACCTCGCCCGCCGGGATGTTCTCGACGACCCTGCGGCGCATCTTCTGCACGTCGGGCACGAAGTTGTCGCGCTCGGCGGCGTGCCAGACCAGCGGGGCGAGCGTGGCGACGTACTCCGCACCGAGCTCCAGGTCACCGGCGACCGGGCGGGCCTTGAGCAGCGCCTGGAACTCCCAGGTCTTCGCCCAGCGCTGGTAGTAGGCGAGGTGGCTGCTCAGCGTGCGCACGAGGGGGCCGTTGCGGCCTTCGGGACGGAGGTTGGCGTCGACCGGCCAGATCGTGCCCTCGACCGTGGTCTCCGAGCAGATCCGCATCATGTGCGAGGCGAGCCGCGTCGCGGCCTGCAGCGCCTTGCCCTCGTCGGCGCCGTCGGCCGCCTCGCCCACGAAGATCACGTCGACGTCCGAGACATAGTTCAGCTCGTGGCCGCCGCACTTGCCCATCGCGATGACCGCGAGCCTGCACTGCGCGGCGTCCGCGGGCGCCGCCGTCCCGGCCATGGCCAGGGCCGCACGCAGCGTCGCCGTCGCCAGGTCGGCGAGCTCGGCGGCGGCCTCGGCGACGTTCGTCGTGCCGCACACGTCACGGGCCGCGATGGCGAGCAGACAGCGGCGGTAGGAGACCCGGAGCGAGACCGGGTCGGTGGCGTCGGCGAGGCCGCGCTCGAACTCCTCGACGCCGGGGTGCAGATCGGCCGCCTCGTATGTGACCAGGGCCTGCCAGTCACCGGGGTGCCGGGCCAGATGGTCGGCGAGGGCCTCGGAGGCGCCGAGCACGCCGAGCAGCCGGTCGCGCAGCGGCTTGGCGCTGACCAGGGTGTCGAGCAGTTCGCGGCGGCTCGTCTCGTCCGGCTGCGCCTCGACGAGCCGGACCAGACCGAGCAGCGCCAGGTCCGGGTCGGCGGCCTCGCCCAGGGCGTCGAAAAGCAGCGGGTCGGAGCGCAGCGCGGCCAGCTCGGGGGCGCCGAGCAGCCGCTCGGCGGCCGACGGGTCGGTGAAACCATGCCGCAGCAGCCGCGTGAACGTACTGCTTCTGCGCCCTTGCGGCACCGTCATGCGCGCCTCCGTTCGATCACTCCTCGCCCGAGCCTACGGCCTCACCGATGAGTTCCGCCCGCGTGCGCGGTCCGTACTTGGACGGGAGCATGGTGGCGGTGACAGGAGGCGGGACATGACCGGCAGGGAACCGCGTACCGAACTGGACACCCGGTACAGCAGCCAGGGTGCGTCCGCGACGCCGTGGCCCGACGCGCTGCGGCAGCTGCGCGCGGCCGAGCTCTTCTGGATCTCGACCGTACGTCCCGACGGGCGCCCGCACGTCACCCCGCTGCCCGCGGTGTGGCTGGACGGCGCCCTGCACTTCGCGACGGGCCCCGATGAGCGCAAGGCGAGGAACCTCGCGGCCAACCCCGAGGTGGTCCTCACCACCGGCGTCAACCTCTGGGACAAGGGCCACGACCTGGTCGTCGAGGGCGCCGCGGTCCGCGTGACCGACGAGGACCGGCTGCGGGTGCTCGCGGCGGCCTGGGAGGAGAAGTACGGCAGCTTCTGGCACTACGAGGTGCGCGACGGCTGCTTCCACCACGGGGCCGGCCACGCGTACGTCTTCGAGGTGGCACCCCGCACCGCCTTCGGCTTCGGCAAGGGCGAGCCCTTCAGCCAGACGCGCTGGCGCTTCACGTGACCGAGCGTCATCCAGTTCACCCCGCCCGGCTCCCGCTGTTCCTTCGCGATGATGTCCGGGATGCCGCCCGTTCAGGAGGCTCCGGCTCCACTTTCGGAGCGCCGATGACGGCTTGCGCGGCAACGCTGACAAGGCCCGTACGCCCTGGTGTACTCGGCCCATGGAATACACACTCGAGGTGATCCCGCTCCCCGTCAGCGACGTCGACCGGGCCAAGGAGTTCTACCGCGACAAGCTCGGCTTCCACGTGGACATCGACACGGAGGTCATGCCGGGCATGCGCATCGTCCAGCTGACCCCGCCGGGCTCCGGCTGCTCCATCGCCCTCGCCGACACGCTCTGGGACACGATGGACGGGCCGACCCCGGCCGCCGGCTCCTACCAGGGCCTCCAACTGTGCGTCTCCGACGCGAAGGCAGCGCATGCGGAGCTGACGGCGCGGGGTCTCGACGTCTCCGAGCCGGTGGCTCATGCGCCGCAGGACGGCGGCACGTTCATGTACTTCAAGGACCCCGATGGCAATGGCTGGGCCATCCAGGAGTACCGCGTGCGGGCGACGACGCCTCTGCGGGATGCGCGTGTCAGCGCCCCGTCGGGGCGCGGGGACCTGCGCGCGCACCCGACCAAC
>NZ_JBHYIG010000265.1:6958-13865 GCF_042740015.1 Streptomyces sp. NPDC059037 | reverse complement strand
CCCACCCCCTCCGGGGCTTCGTGGGCCTTGCCCCACCCCCCCCCCGCGCCCCCGCCCCCTGTCAGCTACCGGACGTACACGTGAACCTGGCTTCGGCCCAGTCCCCGTGGTCCCCGCTCTTGGAGCCGTTGGTGTCGGTCACCTTCAGCTCCACGTGCCGGGCCCCGCTGACATCGACGTCCACGGGCACGGTCGCCGACGCGCCCGTCACCTTCGGCGAGGTCCACAGCACCTTGCCGTCGGCCTCTACGGAGAAGGCCACCTCTCCGTAGCCGTTGATCTCGTCGTCGATGCCCGCGTCGGCGGTGAACTTCGTGCACTGCCCGCCCGTGTAGACCTCGATCACGGAGTCGGCGTGCACGCCGATCCCCTTCTCGTACGTCTTGCCCGCGAGGGTCAGCGTGTGGCCGTCATCGGCTCCCGACTCGCCGTTGCTGCGGTCGCGTTCGGCGGGTCCGTAGCCATTGGCGGCCTTCAGCCAGGCCATGTCGCTCGCCCAGGTGTCGGCCGTCGGCGCCGGCGGCATGACGGCCACCGCGATCCGCTGTCCCGCGGTGCGGTCCTGCCCCGCCGAGCGGTAGCGGGCGCTCGCGTCGAGCGGCTGCTCACCGGGGTCGGCGTCCTTGGCCGGGGTGACGGCCACCTCGACGCGGCGGGTGGTTCCCGCGGGTACGCGGTCGGCCTTCGCGGTTCCTACCGTCCAGCCCTCGGGTGCGTCGAGGGTGACCTCGACACCCGTGGCGTCCCGTGTCCCCGCCGTGACGTCGACGGCGACCTTGCCGGCGGCTCCCGCGCCGAGCTCCTGGCCCGCGGGGGCGCTGACCGCCGCGGTCGCGCCGGGCACGGCACCGCCGACCGCGCTGGTGTCGTCGAGGTCGAGCTCGAAGGGCCGGTCGGTACGGAGCGCCGCCGTCTTGACGTTGACGACCCCGCCCCGGTCGTCCCGGTCGTAGAACCAGCCCTGCGCCGCCTTCTCGTACGCCTCCTTCGACGCGAGCCGGGGCAGCTCCCTGCCGGAGAGTTCCACGCCGCTGGGCGCGTCCCCGGTGTGCAGCGTGAACGCGTAAGGCCGCTTCGGCTGCTTCCCGCTGAACTCCCCCTTGCTCGCGCCGATCCGCACCCGCACGTCGCCCTTGCCCGCGCGGGGCGCGTCGACCTCGGCGCGCTGGGTGGCGTACTTGCCGTCGCGGTGCTGCCGGGTCACGCCGTCGTCCTCGTACAGCTCGAAGGAGGACATGCCCTGCGGGTAGATGTCCCAGGCGAGCGGCGAGTCGGCGGTGCGGTCCTTGTAGGACCTGATGCCGCCGGGCCACATCGGCACGGTGGCACCGCCCTTGACGAAGAGCGGCAGGGTGTCGATCGGTGCGCTGTACCCGTCGACGGTCGTCGGACCCTGATACGTACGCCCGCTCCAGTAGTCGGTCCACGTCCCCTTCGGGAGGTAGATGCCGTCCCGGACGGTGGTGTCCTTGTAGACGGGCGCCACAAGGAAGTCCTCGCCCGTCAGGAACTCGTACTTGGCGGCGTCCGTGGCGGCCTTCGGGTCGTCGGGGTATTCGAGGGCCAGCGGCCGTACGGCGCCGACTCCGGTCTTCGTCGCCTCGTGCCCGTACGAGTAGAGATAGGGCAGCAGCGACTCGTGCAGCTTGAGGTACTTGCGGTTGATGGAGGTGTAGGGCTCCCCGTACCGGAAGGGCTGCTTGTCGTTGGCGGCCCAGCCGTCCATCGTCATCGTGACCGGCAGGAACGACTTCCACTGCAGATCACGGGCGTACGTCTTGGCGCTGCCGCCGAAGATGCCGTCCACGTCACCCGTCGTGTAGGCCAGGCCGGACATGGTCGCGCCCGCGTACGTGGGGATCTGCCAGCGGATGTACTCCCAGCTGCCGCTCTGGTCGCCGGACCACTGCACCCCGCAGCGCTGGGCGCCCGACCAGCTCTCCGGGGCCCAAGTGAAGCCCCGCGCATCGCTGTTGTCCTCGATGCCCTTGTACGCGTCCTTGCAGCCGTCGAGCGCCTTCTTGTAGCCGTCGCCGACCCAGGCGACGTCGAGCTTGGCGATGCGCTGGCCCGCCTTGACCTGGTCGGCGATCTGGTCGATGCCGTCCTCGGTCCACAGGCCGAGCTGCATGTCGCGGTCCTGGAGGCCCTCGGCGGTCTCGGCGAGGTCTTCGTAGCCGCAGCCGTAGCCGTCGTTGACGAGCATCCAGCCATTGGGCATGTCGTGCTTCAGATACTCGTCGGCGACCTTCAGGGAGTCCAGGGTGTGCCGTTCCCCCTGGTTGGCGTTGTGGAGATAGCAGTCGGCGTCACCGATCTCCAGCCCGTAGACGGGCGGCAGGAAGGGCTTCCCGGTGAGCTTCGTGTACTGCCCGATGACGTCCTTGGCGGCGTCGCCGCCGCGGCCCGCGAAGTAGTAGGCGTCGAAGCGCTGTTCCTTGGCGGTGGCCGTCACCGGCTCGGCGAAGTCGTAGGTGTTGGGCGCGTACGTATTGCGGAAGACGCCATACCCCTCCGAAGACAGGTAGAAGGGCACGGAGTTGGGGTGCCCGCCGTCGTCCCAGTTGTAGTCGACGCTCACCTCGACCTTCTTGCCGCGGTGCGAGGTGTTGCCGCGCCCGTTCTGCATCCCGGCGCCGTAGAACTGCTCGTCGGCGCCGCGCGCCAGGCTCTGCGTGGTGGCGTCCTTCGTCCAGGACAGGCCCTTGGACTCGGCCCAGATCTCGGTCCCGTCGGCGCGGTGGAGCGCGAACCGAAGGGGCGACTTGTAGGCGCGCAGGGTCACTTCGGAGGTGCTCAGTTCGTAGCGGTCGCCCTTGTCGGCCCACTTGGTGCTCGGCGGCTCGCCCTGCGGAAGGACGATGTCCTTGCCGGTCGGGTCGGTGAAGTCGCCCTCGGGGGCGAGTTCGAGCCGGAACGTCTCCTTCGATACGAAGCTGACGCGGGCCTCGGCCTTGCCCGCGCCGATCCGGTAGACGGACCCGTCGGCGGCGAAGTCCGTGACGTCCCCGACGGTGGTCGCGGGCTCGTCGGCGGCCTGCGCGGCACCGCCGCCGGGTCCGGCGAAGGCCGCGAGGAGTCCTAGCAGGGCGGCGGCGAGCGCCGCCCGTCTGAAGCGAGTGGGTGATCTCATGGCGGAGGTCTAGCGCTTCAACGGCCGCCGCGGCCATGGACTTTGATGGGCCGCTCCTGGATTTCCGCGAGCGGCCCATGCGGTGATGAAGGTGCCGGACGGGACAAGATGAGCCCGTCCGGCGATTGAGGACGAGCCCGAAGGGCGATCGACCTCGGGGTAACCCTTCTAAAGGGCCACGCCAAGCAACGCGTCGACGGCACGCGACACGACGCCGGGGGCGCCCTCGTCCGTACCGCCGTCGGCGTCCTGGCGGGCGGCCCAGCGGTCGACGGCGGCGAGCGCCGTCGGTGCGTCCAGGTCGTTCGCGAGGGCATCGCGGATCTCCTCGACCAGCGCGTCGGCCGACGGCCCGTCGGGGCGGGAGACGGCGGCGCGCCAGCGCCCGAGGCGCTCGACGGCGTCCCGCAGGACGTCGTCGGTCCACTCCCAGTCCGCACGGTAGTGGTGCGCGAGCAGGGCGAGGCGGATGGCGGCCGGGTCGGTCCCGTCCCGCCGCAGCTTCGACACGAAGACGAGGTTGCCCTTGGACTTGGACATCTTCGCGCCGTCCAGGGCGACCATGCCGGCGTGCACGTACGCCTTGGCGAACGGGTGCTCGCCGGTCAGGACCTGCGCGTGCGAGGCGCCCATCTCATGGTGCGGGAAGGCGAGATCCGATCCGCCGCCCTGCACGTCGAAGCCCATCCCCAGGTGATCGAGGGCGATGGCCACACACTCGATGTGCCAGCCGGGCCGGCCGCGGCCGAGCGAGGCCCCGTCCCAGCTCGGCTCGCCCTCGCGGGCGGCCATCCAGAGCATCGGGTCCAGCGGGTCCTTCTTGCCGGGGCGCTCCGGGTCGCCGCCCCGCTCGGCGGAGAGCAGCTTCATCGCGGCACGGTCGAGGCCGGAGACCTCGCCGAAGTGGGCGTCGGACTCGACGGAGAAGTAGACGTCCCCCTCCAGCTCATAGGCGGCGCCCATGTCACGGAGCCGTTCGACGAGCGGCACGATGCCGGGTATCGCCTCGACGGCTCCGATGTAGTGCTGGGGCGGCAGGAGCCGCAGCGCGGTCATGTCCTCGCGGAACAGCGCGGTCTCGCCCTCGGCGAGCTCGACCCAGTCCTTGCCGTCGCGGTTCGCGCGTTCGAGGAGCGGGTCGTCCACGTCGGTCACGTTCTGGACGTAGTGAACCTGCCGCTTGGTGTCGAGCCACACGCGCTGCACAAGGTCGAACGCGTTGTAGGTCGCCGCGTGACCCATGTGGGTCGCGTCGTACGGAGTGATGCCGCAGACGTAGATACGGGCGACGGGACCGGGGTCAAGGGTGACAAGACCGCCGGTCGCGGTGTCGTGGATCCGGAGGTCGCGGCCCTTGCCAGGAAGGGCGGGGACCTCAGAAGCGGGCCAGGCATGCATGCCATGAGCCTAACCGGACGGGCCATCCGTATACGAGCGGGGATCAAGGTTTATCCGGGCGGGCCGTCTTCTGCCGGGTGACTGCACCGCCGCTGCGCGGCGGATCTCTCCCGCCCACCCACCCGATTACCCCGCAGCCGCCCGCCCGACCGGCCCCGTCGTGGGTACACGGGCCGCCCGCCCTCGTTGTGGGCAGGCGTTCCGCACGGCGGAACGGGTGGGCACAACGCAACGCTGCCGGGTGCCGCTACACCGGGGGCCACGGAATAGGGGGCCAGTCGCCGCTCGGGGCGGGATGCAGGCCAGAGGCCAGCAACGCATCCACCCGCGCGCGGAGCGCGTCCACCTCCGCCCCAGTGATCAGCTTGCCCAGCCGCAGGCACAGCGGCTGAGTCGCCTCCAGCGCGCCCCGCAGGGAGCGGAGAACCCCCACCGCCTCGGCGGCCAGCGGCTCCCCCGCCCACCCCCACAACAGCGTCCGCAGCTTGTCCTCGGCGTTGAACGTGACCCCGTGGTCGATCCCGTACAACCGCCCCCCGGAAGCGACCAGCAGATGCCCGCCCTTGCGATCCGCGTTGTTGATCACCGCGTCGAGCACGGCAAGCCGCCGCAGCCGCACATCGTCCGCGTGGACGAGCAGCGCGGTCCGCCCCTCCCCCACATCGGCGAACCCGATCGCCTTCCAGCCCTCCCCCGGCTCCTCGCCCTCGACGAGGGCAAGCAGCTCCGCCGAGTCCGCCTCCGCCTCGGAGCCCTCGATCCACAGCTGGCACATGCCCTCGCCGTGCGGCCCGTCCCGCAGGACGGTCGGCGGCACAAGACCCCACCCCGTCGCCTCGGAGACCTCGTACGCCGCCACCTCGCGCTGCGCGAGGGTCCCGTCGGGAAAGTCCCACAGGGGCCGCTCCCCGGCGACGGGCTTGTAGACGCAGGCGGCCGTCTCGCCCTCGTACGCGACCGTGCAGTACAGCACCGCGTTCGACGCCTCGCGGATCCGCCCGCGCACGGTCAGCTCCCCGCGGGTGAGCAGCTCCATGGCGTGGGCGCCGGAGGCCGGACTCACGCGCCCCGCCGGTATCCGTTCTGGCGCGGGCATACGTGTCCTTCCGGGTCGAGCGGCAGGCTGCACAGCGGGCACGGCGGCCGCCCCGCGTTCACGACGTCGAGGGCGCGCTTGGCGAAGGCGCGGGCCTGCGCGCCGGTGAGCCGGACGCGCAGCATCGGCGGCCCGTTCTCCTCGTCCTGCAGAAGCCTTTCCTCGGCCTCGGCGAGATCCTCGTCCGATTCGGCGTCCAGCTCCACCAGGGCCTGCGCCTCGACGATCATCCGCTCCTCGTCGCCGTCCCAGGCGAGCGCCATCGTGCCGACCCGGAACTCCTCCTCGACGGGCGAGTCCAGGGGCGCGCTGTCACTGACCTCGCTGGGCGCGACGGCCGGCACGGGGGCGTTGCCGCCGCTGCGGCGCACGACCTCGTCGAGCAGCTCCTCCATGCGTTCGGCGAGCGCGGCCACTTGGGTCTTCTCCAGGGCGACGCTGGTCACCCGGGCTCCGGCGGTGGCCTGGAGGAAGAAGGTACGCCGACCGGGGAGCCCGACCGTTCCGGCCACGAAGCGTTCCGGCGGGTCGTAGAGGAACACCTGACGCGACACGTCCTGTCTCCATTGGGATCGACTGCGATGGATCACTTGCGGTGGTGCGGCGTGACCTCTGCACCCTACTGCGGCGGACGATCACGGTGCTCCCGCATCGCCACCCACCGCCGCGTCGCCCCCGGCGGGCGCCTCGCGGGGTGCGAGCGACCCGAAGTCACCGGTGTCGCCCAGACGTACGAGGAACGGGCGAAGGCGTGTGTACCGGATGGCGGTGACGGAGCAGGGCTCTACGGAGATGCGCTGGAAGAGGTCGAGGTGGAGCCCGATGGCGTCGGCGATCAGGGACTTGATGATGTCGCCGTGCGAGCACATCAGGTACACCGCGTCCGCGCCGTGGTCGCGCTCCACGCGCGCGTTCCACTCGCGTACGGCCTCGGCGGCGCGCGTCTGCATGGCCCGCATGGACTCGCCGCCGGGGAAGGCGGCCGCCGACGGATGCTGCTGCACGACCTCCATGAGCGGTTCGTCGGACAGCTCGGCGAGCTTGCGGCCCGACCAGTCTCCGTAGTGGCACTCCCCGATGCGGTCGTCGGTGTGCGACCGCAGTCCCGGCCGCGCGGCGAGCAGCGGCGCGACGGTCTCCTGGCAGCGCTGCAGCGGGCTCGTGACGACTTCGGCGAGCGGCAGGTCCGCGAGGCGTCCGGGGAGGGCGGGGGCGGGTGCGGCGCCCCGCTCGTGCCGGGCCACGCCGGGGGGGCACCCCGCGAGCAGGGCCCCGGTGTT
>NZ_JBHYIG010000265.1:0-6948 GCF_042740015.1 Streptomyces sp. NPDC059037 | reverse complement strand
GGCCCGGCGCGGGGGGGCGGGGGCGCGTCGACGGGTCGGCGGGCGGCGGGGCCGGGGGGGCGGCGGGGGCCGGGGGGGCCGGGGGGGCCCCCCCCCTCGTCCAGGGCCACGCCGGGGGTCCACCCGGCGAGCAGGCCCGCGGTGTTGGCGGTGGATCGTCCGTGCCGGACGAGGATCAGCGTGGGCATGCGGGCCAGCCTAAGCCGCCGACGGGGTGCGTCCCGAGCGGAGGTTCGGAAGAATGCGCTCCGTGATCGTGGACTGCGCGCTGTACCGCGACGGGCGAAGGACCGAGTGCTCCGGCCACTTCTCGGACGCGCTCGCCGAGGCGCGCGCCACCGGCGACGCGTTCGTCTGGGTCGGTCTGTACGAGCCGACGGAGCCGGAGTTCGACCAGGTCAGCGAGGAGTTCGGGCTGCATCCGCTGGCGGTGGAGGACGCCCTGAAGGCGCATCAGCGGCCCAAGCTGGAAGTGTTCGACGACTCGCTGTTCGTGGTCCTGAAACCGGTCGTGTACGAGCCGGAGAGCGACGTCGTCTCGTCCGACGAGATCATGGTCTTCATCGGCGACTGCTTCGTGGTGACCGTCCGGCACGGCGAGGGGTCGCCACTGGCTGCCGTACGCCACCGCATGGAGGCGGACCCCGAAGTGCTCAAGCACGGCCCGACGTCCGTCCTGTACGCGATCGCCGACGCCACGGTCGACCACTACTTGGACGTGGCCGGCGAGCTGCAGACGGACCTGGAGGTCCTGGAGACGGAGGTCTTCTCGCCGGACCGCGGCGGCACCCGCAACACGGCGTCCCGGATCTACCGGTTCAAGCGCCAGATCGTCGAGTTCCGCCGGGCCACGGGACCGTTGGCGATGCCCATGATGCGCCTCTCCGGAGCGGGCCCTTTCGCGCCCGACGTACCCTTCGTGGACGACACGGCACGGCCGTTCTTCCGGGACGTCAACGACCATCTGACGCGGGTGAACGACTCGGTGGACAGCCTCGACCGTCTGGTGTCCGACATCCTCTCCGCGCATCTGGCGCAGATGAGCGTGCGGCAGAACGACGACATGCGGAAGATCTCGGCGTGGGCCGCCATGGCCGCGGTCCCCACGATGATCGCGGGCGTCTACGGCATGAACTTCGACCACATGCCCGAGCTGCACTGGGTGTGGTCGTACCCGGCCGTGATCCTGCTGATGGCGGCGCTCGAAGTGTTCCTCTACCGGATGTTCAAGAGCCGTGGCTGGCTCTAGGGGCGGCCGCGGCCCCGGTCAGGCGAACTCGGGCGCCGAGGTGGCGGGCCCGCCCAGCGCGTCGCGCCGCTCGGGCATCTTCAGGGACACCATCCGCCGCCAGCCGCCGAGCCGTTCGTACGCGTACACGCCGTGGATACCCGCGGCGAGCACCGCCGACTTGGCCTTCGGCCAGCCCAGGATGCGTCCCATGTGGTCCATCACGGCGAGGCTGACGTCGCGGTAGACGCGGATCTCGGCGAGCGCGCACTCGCGCAGGGTGCGCTGGATGGCACGGCCGTGCCCGGCGTGGGCGAAGCGGAGCAACTCCTCGTGGCAGTACGCCAGATGGTTGTCCTCGTCGTTCGAGATCATCTTGACCGCGCGGCCGATGTCGGGGTGGTCGGAGAAGTACTTGCGCAGCAGCTGCATCTGCTCGGAGGCGCGCTGTTCGGTGACCCTGCTGTGCGCGAGGTACGTGACGATGTCCTGCACGGTCAGCGGCTCGTTGGCCTTCAGCTGCTCGTGCGCGAGGCCGATGCCGTGCTTCTCCAGAAGCATCGTGTAGTCGGTCTCGTGCGGGACCTCGACCGGTTCGAGGCCGCGCTTGTGCATCAGCGCGTTGAAGATCCGCCCGTGCTTGTCCTCGTCGGCGCCGTGCCGGACCACCTTGGGGGCCAGTGCACGCTCGCTCTCGGGGATCAGCGCCGCGATGCGCCCGTTCTCCCAGCCGCCCTGCGACTCGCCGCTGGCCGCGATGGAGCAGAAGAGCCGGAACGACTCGTCGTTGTCGAGGATCTCGTCGAAGACACTCTTGGCCGAAAGCATCAGTGGCACCTCCATGCCCTCCGCGCGGACGTCCGCAAAGAACTAGTCAAATGCGAAGTCGGCCTCCGGGCAACAGGGGTACGAGGCAGCTCCGCCAAACGGAGGACGGTCAAGGCCGGACCAGGCCGTAACCGACGGGCTCCACGGCGCGTTGTTCCCCGTGACGGCCGTGGCGGGGAAGACCCCCGAGCCCCCACCACGGCCGCAGAAACTCTCCCCCTCCGCTTACGCCAGTCCGGCGCGCTCCAGTGCTTCCGTGCCCGCGCGCAGGGCCTTGATCCGCTCCTCCAGGGTGAAGCCCGCAGGGGACAGCGTGAGGGTGGTGACGCCGGCCGCCGCGTAGGCCTGCATCCGCTCGGCGATGCGGTCCACGGAGCCGAGCAGCGTGGTCGAGTCGATCAGCTCGTGCGGCACCGCGGCCGCGGCGCCTTCCTTGTCGCCGGACAGGTACTTGTCCTGGATCTCGGCGGCTTCCTTCTCATAGCCCATGCGCTGGGCGAGCTGGTTGTAGAAGTTCTGCTTGCGGCTGCCCATGCCGCCCACGTAGAGGGCGGTGTAGGGGCGGAACATGTCGGCGAGGCCGGGCACGTCGTCGCCGACCGCGAGCGGCAGCGTCGGGACGATGTCGAAGCCGTCCATGGTCTTGCCCGCCTTCTCGCGCCCGGCGCGCAGGTGGCGGATGGCGGTCTCCTCCAGGTGCTCGGCCGCGGGGAAGATCAGCAGGGCGCCGTCGGCGATCTCGCCGGTCTGCTCCAGGTTCTTGGGGCCGATCGCCGCGATGTACAGCGGGATGTGCTCGCGCTGCGGGTGGACCGTGAGCTTGATGGGCTTGCCGGGGCCGTCCGGCAGCGGCAGCGTCCAGTGCTCGCCCTCATAGGAAAGGCGCTCACGCGTCATCGCCTTGCGGACGATCTCGACGTACTCGCGGGTGCGGGCGAGCGGCTTGTCGAACCTGACGCCGTACCAGCCCTCGGAGACCTGCGGTCCGGAGACGCCGAGGCCCAGGCGGAAGCGGCCCCCGGAGAGCGAGTCGAGCGTGGCGGCCGTCATGGCGGTCATCGCGGGCTGCCGGGCCGGGATCTGGAAGATCGCGGATCCGATGTCGATACGTTCGGTCTGTGCGGCCACCCAGGACAGCACCGTCGCGGCGTCCGAGCCGTACGCCTCGGCGGCCCAGCAGACCGCGTAGCCGAGCTTGTCGGCCTCCTTGGCGACGGCGAGATTGTCGCCGTCCATTCCCGCGCCCCAGTAGCCGAGGTTGATCCCGAGCTGCATGGCCGAATCCCCTTACTGCGCAGTAACGTCCCTGTGCCGGGGACTGTAGCGCGTGCCGGTGAGGGCCGTCAGGGGCGGGCGGACGGGTGGCGGAGTTGTCCACAGGCGCCGGTTTGCCCACAGCCCCACCCGCCGCGGGGGCCCGGCCAGTAACCTCAGCGCCCATGGAGCAGAGGCATCTCGGCCGTACCGGCCTTCGCGTGTCCCGGATCGGACTCGGCACCCTCACCTGGGGGCATACCGACGAGAGCGACGCCGCCGACCTGTTGAAGGTGTTCTGGGAAGCGGGCGGCAGCCTCGTCGACACGGCGGATGTGTACGGCGACGGGGAGGCCGAGTATCTGCTCGGCAGGCTCATAGAACGGCTCGTGCCACGGCGTGACCTGGTCATCGCCACCAAGGCGGGCAGCGTCCCCGACCCGGAACGGCGCTTCGACGGCTCGCGGGGCCATCTGCTCTCCGCGCTCGACGCTTCGCTCGCCCGGCTCGGCACGGACCACGTCGACCTGTGGCAGGTGCACGCCTTCGACCCCGCCACACCGCTCGACGAGACGCTCCAGGCCCTGGACATCGCCGTCAGCAGCGGCCGTGCGCGCTATGCGGGCATCTCGAACTTCTCCGGCTGGCAGCTCGCCAAGGCGGCGACATGGCAGCTCGCGGCGCCGGGCACCCGCACCCGCCTGGCCAGTACGCAGATGGAGTACTCCCTGCTGCAGCGCGGCATCGAGCGTGAAGTGCTGCCCGCCGCGCAGGACCTGGGGGTGGGCCTGCTGCCGTCCTCGCCGCTGGGGCGCGGGGTGCTCACCGGCAAGTACCGGCACTCCACTCCCGCCGACTCGCGGGGCGGCTCCGAGCATCTCGCGCCGTTCGTCGCGCCGTATCTCGACGACGCCGCGAGCCGCATCGTCGACGCGGTCGCCACGGCCGCGGACGGCCTCGCGGCGACACCCCTCCAAGTCGCCCTGGCCTGGGTGCGCGACCGCCCCGGAGTGACCGCGCCGATCGTCGGCGCGCGCAACGCGCAGCAGCTCACGGCCGCTTTGTCAGTGGAGACCCTTAGTCTTCCTGACGAGATCTGCCAGGCGCTCGACGATGTGTCGGCGCCCGTGCACCGCTACCCCGATCAGGACTGGAGCACGCTGTGAGTACGGAGCCGCCGACCGCTGCCGCGGAGGAGACCGCCGCCCCCGAGGGCACCGAGCCGGAGACCCCGAGCGTGCCGGACGCGGACGCGCCCGAGACAGCGGCCGAGAGCGACGCGGGGGACGCCGCGGAAGCGGAATCCACCGAGGCCAAGGAGCTCTCCGAGGCCGAGGCCGCCACCGCCGAAGCAGCCACCGCCGAAGCCAAGGAACTCTCCGAAGCCGAGGCCGAGATCGCCGCCCAGCGCGAGCTGCGGGAGCGGATCGAGGAGCGCAAGGCCGCCAAGCAGGGCCCCGTCGACGCGGGGGCGAAGCTCAGCGGCAAGGCCGCCGACCTGCTGGCGGCCGTCCGGGCCGTGGAGAGCGGCGAGCAGCCGGTGGCCAGCGCCTTCAGCGAGCCCGCGCCGGCACCGCGCAGGGCGCCCGAGCCCCAGCCGGTGCGCCGGCCGCAGCCCGTGGCGGCCGCCGCGGGGCCCGACGACGAGGCTGTGGAGGCGGTCCGTGCCGTGCTCGCCGAAGGCGGGGCCCCCGCAGCCCTCGCCGCGCGCACGGCGGCGGCGCTCGGCGAGGGCGCCGACGCTCAACTGCGGGACGACCCCTGGCAGTTGCTCCGGGTCGGCGGTGTGCGCACCGAGCAGGCCGACGGATTCGCGCGGGCGCTGCTCGGCGCGGAGTGCGGGCCCGACGACGAGCGCAGGGGGCGCGCGATCACCGTATGGCTCCTGGAGCAGGCGGCGGTCGCCGGGCACACGGCCCTGGATGCGTCGGCGCTCACCGCCGCGCTCGGGCAGCGTGCCGTGCCGGACCCGGACACGGCAGTGCAGGGCGCCATCACGGAGGGCGACATCCTCGTCTTCCAGGACGCCATCGAGACACCCGGAGCGCCTGCACCGGCACCGTCGGCCGACGAGGACGAGGGCGAGGAGACCGAGCGCCCGGTGCGGGTCCTGGTGGGCCTCGAACAGTACGCACTGGCCGAGGAGAGCCTCGCCGACGGGCTCGCCCGGGTCATCAACTCCCTGCCGAAGGAGGACGGTTCGGGACCGTCGGCGGCCGACTGGGAGTCCGCTGCGGGCAAGGCGTCCGGTTCCACCGCCGAGCTGATCCGCGCGGTGGCCGGGCACGGGCTTGTCCTGCACACCGGCGGCGAGACGGCCCGCGCGGAGCCCGCCGCCCTGGCGGCCGCCGCCGAGGCGCTGGGCCTGCGGGTGTGTGCCGCCACGCACAGCGCCGCGGGGCGCCGGCGCCTGGCCGGACTCGTCGGCTCGGACGAGGCGGCCGCCGTGACCGTGGCGGGGCTGCTCTCCGGGGCGGAGGGGCCGGGGCGGGACAGGGACGGTGCGCTCGCCCTCGACCTCCTGGTGGTCCTGGACGCGCCGCAGCTGGACGTGGAGAGCGCCGCGATGCTGGTGGAGTCCCTGCCGGACGGCGCCCGCCTGGTGCTCAGCGGTGACCCGGGGGTGCTGTGGTCGGCGGGCCCCGGACGGGTCTTCGCGGACCTCGTCGCGGCGCGCTGCTGCCCGCAGGTCGTCTCCCGCACGCCGGATCCGGGTCCCATCGGGGAGCTGGTCTCCGGTGTCGGCATCGGCGAGCTGAACCAGGTCGACGCGCCGGGCAAGGAGGTCGTGATCGTCCCCGTGCGGGACGCGGGCGAGGCGGTGCACCGCACGGTGCAGCTCGTGGCCGACTCGGTGCCGCGGGCGATCGGGGTGCCCCCGCAGGACACCCAGGTCATCACCCCCGGGCACGGCGGGGCGGCAGGCACGCGCGCTTTGAACGCGGCGCTCAAGGAGCGGCTGAACCCCGGCCCCGGCCGGTTCGGCGGCTTCGACCCGGGCGACCGCGTCGCCCACGTCCCGGCGCCGGGCCGCACGACGCTGGGCCGGGTGGTCCGGGCCGACGCGGAGGGGCTGCACCTGGAGTGTGACGGCGCCCCCGTCGTCGTACCGAAGGAGCGGGTGGAGCAGACGGTCCGCCACGCCTGGGCGCTGACCGCGCACCAGGCGGTGGGCCTGACGTGGCCCGCGGTGGTCGTGGTGCTGCCGGGCGACGCGACGGCCGCGCTGACCCGGGCCTGGGTCTACACCGCGTTCAGCCGCGGAGAGCGCCACCTGTCGGTGGTCCAGGGCGCGGAACAGGCGCTGCCGCGGGCGGTGGCGGAAGTCCTCCCGAGGGACCGCACCACCCGCCTGCAGACGCTTCTGCGTCCCCAGGTCCCGGCAACGACCTGACGGCAGGCCGGAAGGGGAGGCGGGGGAAGCCGCCTCCCCCTTGGCCTGACCGCCCAGTCCTTCGCTGACCCGGCGGTCGGCGCTGTGCCCACCCGTTCCGCCCTGCGGAACGCCTGCCCACAGCGAGCGGCCCCGGCGGCTGGGTGGGTGGGTGGGTGAGACGGACGGCACCGCCCCCCCCCCCCCCCCCCAGGGCCCCCGGAAACAGCGATCGGCGGCGAGCGGGCGGGGGGGGGGGGCAACA
>NZ_JBHYIG010000264.1:0-14085 GCF_042740015.1 Streptomyces sp. NPDC059037 | reverse complement strand
CCCCCCCCCCCCCCCGCGCCCCCCCGCGCCCGGCCCCGCCGGGGGGGGGGGCGCCCCACATGGGCTCGCAACTGATGACCGGCGCATCTCTGCGCCCCTCGGAGCGTCTCAGCGCACCTCGGTGATCTCAGGACCGCGCGCGAGCTGGCCCATGCCGCCCGAGAACCGCGAGCCCTCCTGCTGCTCCTGCTGCACGGCGCCCTCGGCGACCATCTGCGCGTCGTCCGGCAGCTTCAGGACGATCGGGTCACGGGGAGCCATCGGGCCCTCACCGCGCACCACGACCGTGTCCCGGAAGATCTGCTCCAGAAGCCCGGCCGCCTGCGGCTGCACCGCGCCCTGGCCGGAGATGACTCCGCGCAGGAACCACCGCGGGCCGTCGACACCGATGAAGCGCACGACCTGCACCCCGCCCGTGCCGTCCGGCAGCTGCACCGGGACCTGCGCGCGCAGCTCCCAGCCGAGGGGGCCCTCGACCTCGTCGATCACACCGCCCTGCTGGGTGATGCCCGAAGCGATCTCCTCGCGGACCTCGCCCCAGATGCCCTGCTTCTTGGGGGCGGCGAAGCCCTGCAGCTGGATGGCGCTGTCCTGGAGCACGACGGTCGCCGCGACGATCGCGTCACCCGCGACCTCCACCCGCAGCTCCATGCCCTCGACACCCGGTACGAAGAGGCCGCCCAGGTCCACCCTGCCCTCGCCGGGCTCACGGACCTCGGAGGCGTCCCAGGGTCCGTCGGGCCGCGGCTCGGGCTCGAGCCTCACACGCTCGGACTGCGGTTCCGCTGCGTCGCCGCTGTCGACGACCTGCTCGGCCTCGCCCGCCGCGTCCACGGCGGCACTGTCCTTCTTGCGACGTCCGAACACGTCACTGTCCTTCCCGGTCAGATACGACCGATGCGTATCGATTCCCACCCGTTTTTTCACCCGAGCCGGCGCCCACGGCGGCATGGCCGCCGGTGGACCCGAAGCCCCCCTCGGCCCGCGCCGAGTCGGGAAGCTGTGCCACCTCCCGGAAGCGCACCTTCTCGACCTGCTGGACGACCAGTTGGGCAATCCGGTCGAAGCGCTCGAACCGCACACGCTCGCGCGGGTCGAGATTCACCACGATCACCTTGATCTCTCCACGGTACCCGGCATCCACCGTCCCTGGGGCATTCACCAGAGCGACACCGCAGCGGGCGGCAAGGCCGGAACGCGGGTGCACGAAGGCCGCGTACCCCTCGGGGAGCGCGATGGACACCCCGGTGGGCAGCACCACCCGCTCACCCGGGGCGAGTTCGCACGCCTCGGTGGTCCGCAGATCCGCCCCGGCGTCACCGGGCTGCGCGTAAGAGGGCAGCGGCACTTCGGAGTCGACGCGACGGATCAGGACGTCGAGCTCCGGGCGGGGTGCGGGGGTCACGGGTTCACCTCGAAGGCGCGTACGCGGCGGATCTGGTCGGGGTCGTCCATGGCGGCCCGGATCTCCTCCGGACGGCCGTTCTCGATGAAGTGGTCGACCTTGACCTCGATGAACAGGGCGTCGGCGCGGACGGCCACGGGCCCCTCGGGGCCGCCGATCCGGCCGGTGGCCGTGGAGTAGATCTTCCGGCCCGCGACGGCGGTCACCTCGGCCTCGAGGAAGAGCACCGTGTCCACCGGAACGGGCCGTACGAAGTCGGTCTCGAGCCGTCCGGTCACCGCGATCACCCGCAGCAGCCAGTTCAGCGAGCCGAGCGTCTCGTCGAGCGCGGTGGCGAGGACGCCGCCGTGGGCGAGGCCCGGCGCGCCCTGGTGTGCCTGCCGGACCGTGAACTCGGCGGTGACGCGGACGCCTTCACCGGCACGTGCCGCCAGGTGCAGCCCGTGGGCCTGCCCTTCGCCGCAGCCGAAACAGTGCTCGTAATGGGCTCCGATGAGCTCACCGGGGGCGGGCGCGTCGGGGTGGCGGACGGGCGCTATGGCCTCGGCCGGGGGCGTCAGAGCTGCTGAAGTACCACTCACAGCCGCAGACCTTACCCGCGAGTCCAGTGACTCAGCTCATCGTGCCAAGCTTGGGAACATGCAGCCTTACGAAGAACGCCTGACGGCGCCCCGTTCCTGGTGGCTTGTCTCGCTCCTGGTCGGCATCGCGATGGCCCTGATCATGCTCCCGTTCGGCACCCTGCCGCTGCTCGGCGGCCTGGTCGCGGGGACGGCGGTCGCCGCGGTCGTGACCAGTTCGTACGGCTCTCCCCGCATCCGCGTGATGGCCGACTCCCTGGTCGTCGGCGACGCGAAGATCCCGGTGTCCGCCCTGGGCGAGCCCCAGGTGCTCGACCCGGAAGAGGCGCGCGCCTGGCGCGGCCAGAAGGCCGACCCGCGCGCCTTCATGCTGCTGCGCGCCTACATCCCGACGGCGTTGCGCGTGGAGATCACGGATCCGCAGGACCCGACCCCGTACGTGTACGTGTCGACGAGGGACCCCGAGGGTCTTGCGGCGGCGCTGACGGCCGTACGGACTTCGTAGGGGCGGCCTGAGGCCCTCGCGGGGGCCTCACGCGTCAGTACCCCAGCTCCTTGGGCAGCCCGTCCGGGTGCAGGGGGTCCAAAGGCCTCTCCGGCCTCTCCAGGGGCGGCAGCTCGAGCAGGGCGTCCCAGGGCACCTGCGACTTCCGCAGGTCCGCACGGACCCGCTCAGCCAGCTTCTTGGTGTCACGGCGGTTCATGACCGCCCCGACCGCGGCGCCCACCATGAAGGGCATCAGGTTCGGCAGGTTCCGCACCATGCGCTTCATGATCTGCTGGCGCAGTTCGCGCTTCATCTGGCCGCCGAGGGCCGCGTTGATCGACGCGGGCTTCGCGACGTCGATGCCGCGCTCCTCGGTCCACGCGGTGAGGTAGGCGGTGCTGCGCTGTTTCAGGTTCCCCGGCGGGCGCCGGCCGTAGACCTCGTGGAGTTCGGCGATGAGCTTGAGCTCGATGGCCGCCACGCCGGTGATCTCGGCGGCCAGCTCCGCGGGCATCGCGGGCGGCACGGGCAGCATCGCCGCGGCGCCGACTCCGGCGCCGACCGTGGAGGTCGCATTGGCCGCGCCGGCGATGAGTTTGTCCGCGAGCTGCTCGGGGCCAAGGCCCGGGAACTGCTTGCGGAGGGTGCCCAGATCGCGGATCGGGATCCGCGGGGCGTTCTCCATGATCCGGTCGGCGAGATAGCCGATGCCGGCCTTGGCGCCGCGCCCGCTCTTGCGCACGCCCGCCATGACTCCGCCGGTGACGGCGGCAACGCGGCGGCCCTTGGACGTATCGGTCCTGGTCCTGGACGCCTTGTCGGCCGCCGCCTCGTCGTGTGCCACCTCGATGGCGTTCGTCGGTTCGAGCGAGGCCGTTCCTGTGGGGGAAGAGCCCCGCTCGTCGTCACGTACGCCGTCGAAGACGGCGATTTGTTCGTCCGCCCCGCGCTTGCGGAAGCGGCGCTTCCTGGGCGGGGTCGAGCCGGTCACGGCCGACCCTGCCCTAGTCGCAGTCGCGGCAGATCGGCTGGCCGTTCTTCTCCCTGGCCAGCTGGCTGCGGTGGTGCACCAGGAAGCAGCTCATGCAGGTGAACTCGTCCTGCTGCTTCGGGAGCACCCGAACGGCGAGCTCCTCGTTGGAAAGGTCCGCGCCGGGCAGCTCAAGGCCCTCTGCGGCCTCGAACTCGTCGACGTCGACCGCCGAGGTCGACTTGTCGTTCCGTCGAGCCTTCAGCTCCTCGATGCTGTCCTCATTGACGTCATCGTCGGTCTTACGTGGGGTGTCGTAGTCCGTTGCCATGTCGCTCTCCCCCTCTGGGTGTCTGCGGTGTCTCAGCGCACGTAACGCGTGAGAGGCCGGACTTGTGCCCGACCTGAGGCGGAGATTTTGCCTCACATCAAGGTCTGTTACTCAATCGACACCCAACCGCACCCCTGAAGAGGTGATCGGTTTGGATGGCGATCGGGACCGTACACGGTCCGAATGTCGCACTTCACAGGCGCCACCCCGTGTACTTCCCGTGATCAAGACCCCCGAAAACCCGGATTTTCCCGGCTTTCCAACGACTTTCACGATCACGGAGAGTAGATGGCCGAAAATTCGCCCCTGTGATCGATCACACACGAAATCTCCAGGATCAGGTCCTGAAAATTCAGCGCAAAGCGAACATCGCGGCGCGTCCGCGGCAGCATCTCAGAGAGGCAGGGTGACTCGCATCACGAGCCCACCCCCCTCGCGCGGCTCCGCGATGATACGGCCCCCGTGGGCCCGCGCCACCGACCGGGCGATCGACAGGCCGAGACCGACGCCCTTGTCGCTGCCCGTGCGCTCCGTCCGCAGCCGCCGGAACGGCTCGAAGAGGTTGTCGATCTCGTACGCCGGGACGACGGGTCCGGTGTTGGACACCACCAGGACCGCCTGGCCGTGCTGGGCCTCCGTGGTGACCTCGACCCAGCCGTCCTCCTTCACGTTGTACCTGACGGCGTTCTGTACGAGGTTCAGGGCGATCCGCTCCAGGAGGACGCCGTTGCCCTGCACGATGGCCAGGCCCCGCTCCCCGCGGATCTCCACGCCCTTGGCGTCGGCCTCCGACCGCACCTGGTCGACGGCGTGGTTGGCGACCTCCGCGAGGTCCACCGGCTTGCGCTCCACGATCTGGTTGTCGCTGCGGGCGAGCAGCAGCAGGCCCTCCACGAGCTGCTCGCTGCGCTCGTTGGTGGCGAGCAGCGTCTTGCCCAGCTGATGGAGCTCCGGCGGCGCCGCCGGGTCGGAGAGCTGCACCTCCAGGAGCGTGCGGTTGATCGCCAGCGGTGTGCGCAGCTCGTGCGAGGCGTTGCCGACGAACCGCTGCTGGGCGGTGAAGGCCCGCTCCAGGCGGTCCAGCATCTCGTCGAAGGTGTCCGAGAGCTCCTTCAACTCGTCCTCGGGGCCGTCCAGTTCGATGCGCCGGGACAGGTCAGTGCCGGCCACCCGGCGCGCGGTGCGCGTGATGCGGCCGAGCGGCGACAGGACACGGCCCGCCATCGCGTACCCGAAGGCGAAGGCGATCACGGCGAGTCCGAGCAGGGCGAGCAGCGAACGGCTCAGGAGGTTGTCCAGGGCGTGCTGGCGCTGATCGTTGACGCAGGTGTTCATCGCCGCGTTGAACTCGGTGGGCGATGCCTTGTCGGGCAGGTTGCAGACGGTGCTGGTCACCCGACCCTCGACGATCTTGAACGGCAGGTCACTGCCCACGTTCAGCGCCTGCGCGGCGAGCAGATAGATGATCGAGAGCAGCACGATGCCCGCGATCAGGAACATGCCGCCGTACAGGAGTGTGAGGCGTATACGGATCGTGGGACGCAGCCAGGGGAAGGGCGGCTCGGCCTTTCTGGGGTCCCAGGTCGGTTTCGGGGGCGCTGCCGGTGGCGCCGGGGTCGCGGCCACGGGGGATCAGATCCGGTAACCGGAGCCGGGCACCGTCACGATGACGGCGGGCTCGCCGAGCTTCCGGCGCAGCGTCATGACGGTCACCCGGACCACGTTCGTGAACGGGTCCGTGTTCTCGTCCCAGGCCTTCTCCAGGAGCTGCTCGGCGGAGACGACCGCGCCCTCGCTGCGCAGCAGCACTTCGAGGACCGCGAACTCCTTGGGCGCCAGCTGGATCTCCTTGCCGTCGCGGAAGATCTCGCGGCGGTTGGGGTCGAGCTTGATGCCGGCGCGCTCCAGGACGGGCGGCAGCGGCACGCTCGTACGCCGGCCAAGGGCACGCACGCGTGCCGTGAGCTCGCTGAACGCGAAGGGCTTGGGGAGGTAGTCGTCGGCGCCGATCTCCAGGCCCTCGACACGGTCGCTGACGTCGCCCGACGCGGTGAGCATCAGGACGCGCGTCGGCATGCCGAGCTCGACGATCTTGCGGCAGACGTCGTCGCCGTGCACGAGCGGGAGGTCCCGGTCGAGCACCACGACGTCGTAGTCATTGACCCCGATGCGCTCCAAGGCGGCCGCTCCGTCGTACACGACGTCGACGGCCATGGCCTCCCGGCGCAGTCCGGTGGCCACCGCATCGGCGAGCAGCTGCTCGTCCTCGACGACGAGTACGCGCACGGCGCTGTCCTTCCTCTGTGCCCCTTCGGGCAGGTCTGTTCGTGAGTCTGTTCGTGGGGTGTGGCCTCTATCCTGCCCCTTTCGGTCATAAACCGGCTGTAAGGCGGTCTGTCGGCCCGGGAATGCGGGATTTTCTCCGCCGGTTAGGTTTCCGTGGAAGGGAGCCCGGGGAGGACGACCTCACACCCGCGATCACGCTTTGTATGTGGCACGCCACGAACTGCTGTCCCAGCGCGGCGAGAGACGTGATCGCCCCTTCTGAGGGCACACCCCCGTGCCATCGACCCACGACCCAGCCGAGGGGGCGCAACCATGGACGCATTCACCGCAGGACTCCTGCAGCGCATAAAGGCCACGGAGTCCGACCTCACGAAGGCCCGTGAGACGGGCGACGACTTCCTTGCCGAGGTCGAGCAGGCCGAGCTGGAGGACCTCCACCGGCTGGCCGCCGAGCACGGCGTGGAGGTCGGCGCGTTGCGCGCCTGATCCAGTCACGAACGCGGAAGGGCCCCGGCATCTGTGGACGAGATGCCGGGGCCTTTCCGTCTGTGTCTCCGTCTGTGCCGGTCGCTCCGCGCGTCAGTCGTGCCAGGCGCCGAGCTGCTCCAGGCGGGCCTGGAGGTCCTCGAAGAGGCCGGGCGGGGCAGCGATCGTCAGCTCGCCCGAGGGGACCTCTCCGGGGCGTCCACCGGTCAGCGCGCCCGCTTCCCGGGCGATGAGGTCACCGGCCGCGAGGTCCCAGGGGTTGAGGCCGCGCTCGTAGTACGCGTCCAGGCGGCCCATCGCCACGTCGCACAGGTCGATCGCGGCCGAGCCGCCCCGGCGGATGTCCCTGACCAGCGGGATGAGTTGGCGGGCCACCTCGGCCTGGCGGGCGCGGCGCTCGGCGACATAGCCGAATCCGGTGCCGACCAGGGCCTGCCCGAACGGAGGTGCTGGGCGGGTGTGTGCCGGCTTGTCGTTGACGAAGGCGCCCTCCCCGAGGACCGCCCGGCAGGTCTCGCCGCGCATCGGCGCGTACACGACGCCGACGAGCGTCTCGCCGTCCTTGCGGGCCGCGATGGACACCGACCAGTCGGGGCGCCCGTACAGGTAGTTGACGGTGCCGTCGATCGGGTCGATCACCCACTGGACACCGCTGCTGCCCTCGGAGCTTGCGCCCTCCTCGCCGAGCACGCCGTCGTCCGGCCTGCGCTCGGCGAAGAAGTCGGTGATCAGCTTCTCGGATGCGATGTCCATCTCGGTGACGACGTCGACCGCGCTGGACTTGGTGGCGGCGACGCCCAGGTCGTCCGGGCGGCCGTCGCGCAGGAAGGCTCCGGCGCGGTGCGCGGCCTCCAGGGCGACGCCGAGGAGTTCTGTCTTCAGGTCGGTCACGTCCATGTCCTTACGCGTACGTGCTGTCGGCGCCCGCGGCAGCGGGCTTCGGGGCGCGCGCCGGGCAGCAGCCGACCGGGCAGAGGTTGTGGCTCGCGCCGAGGGATCCCAGCGCGCAGGGGGTGACGGCCTTGCCGCTCTCCGCTGCGGCCCGCTCGAGGACGAGCTCCCTGATCGCCCCGGCGAACCGCGGGTCGGCGCCCACGGTGGCCGAGCGGCGGACCGGCAGGCCAAGATCGGCGGCCTTCGCGTCGGCCTCGGTGTCGAGGTCGTACAGGACCTCCATGTGGTCCGAGACGAAGCCGATCGGGACCATCACCACGGCGGGCGCCCCGGCGGCGTGCCGCTCCTCCAGGTGGTCGCAGATGTCGGGCTCAAGCCACGGGATGTGCGGGGCGCCGCTGCGCGACTGGTAGACGAGCTGCCAGGGGTGCTCGACGCCCGTCTCCTCGCGCACCGCGTCGGCGATGATCCTGGCCACGTCGAGGTGCTCCTTGACGTACGCACCGCCGTCCCCGTGGTCCTCGACGCGCCCCGAGCTGTCGGCGGCCGCGGTCGGGATGGAGTGCGTCGTGAACGCGAGGTGCGCGCCCTCACGGACCTCGTCGGGGAGCTCGGCCAGGGACTTCAGGACGCCGTCGATCATGGGTCGGACGAAGCCGGGGTGGTTGAAGTAGTGCCGCAGCTTGTCGACGCGCGGCAGCTCGAGACCCTCCGCCTCAAGGACGGCGAGGGACTCCGCCAGGTTCTCGCGGTACTGCCGGCAGCCCGAGTACGAGGCGTACGCGCTGGTCGCCAGGACGAGCACCCGGCGGTGGCCGTCCTGGACGAGCTCGCGCAGGGTGTCGGTCAGGTACGGCGCCCAGTTGCGGTTGCCCCAGTAGACCGGCAGGTCCAGGCCGTGCTCCACGAAGTCCTTGCGCAGGGCGTCGAGCAGGGCGCGGTTCTGGTCGTTGATCGGGCTGACCCCGCCGAACAGGAAGTAGTGCTGCCCCACCTCCTTGAGCCGCTCCTTGGGGATGCCGCGGCCCCGCGTCACGTTCTCCAGGAACGGGACGACGTCGTCGGGGCCTTCGGGGCCGCCGAACGAGAGCAGCAGCAGGGCGTCGTAGGGAGTGGGATCCAGCGCATCGGACATGTCTCCGATCCTGCCACCCGTCACCGACAGCCGGAAAACGGCCTCCGCCGACCGGAAAAACACCGTGCGGCCGGACCCACCGCAGCCGTAAGCTGTATCGGCCACCTTTACGCCTTACCGGAGCCCTCCCGCACGGGAGCCGCCCCGTCGCCTCAGCGGAGTCCACGTGCCAAGCCCCTACCGCGCCATCTTCGCCGCCCCCGGCACCCTGGGGTTCTCGACGGCGGGCTTCCTCGGACGGATGCCGCTGTCGATGATGGGCATCGGCATCGTGACGATGGTGTCCCAGCTCACCGGGCGGTACGGCCTCGCGGGTGCGCTCTCGGCGACCGTCGCGCTCTCCGCCGCGGCGATCGGCCCGCAGATCTCCCGCCTCGTCGACCGGCACGGTCAGCGCCGGGTGCTTCGGCCCGCGACCCTGGTGTCCCTGGCCGCGGTCGCCGGGCTGCTGCTGGCCGCGAAGTTCGAGTTCCCGGACTGGACGCTCTTCGTCTTCGCCGCCCTCGTCGGCTGCGTGCCGAGCGTGGGCTCGATGATCAGGGCCCGCTGGGCGGCCATCTACCGGGACACCCCGCAGCTGCACACCGCGTACTCCTTCGAGTCCGTGGTGGACGAGGTCTGCTTCATCTTCGGGCCGATCATCTCGATCGGCCTCTCCACGGTGTGGTTCCCCGAGGCCGGGCCGCTGCTCGCCGGGGTCTTCCTCGCCGTCGGCGTCTTCTGGCTGACCGCCCAGCGGGCCACCGAGCCGGTGCCGCATCCGCGGGAGCACCACACCAAGGGCTCGGCGCTGCGCTCCGGAGGGCTGCAGGTCCTGGTCGCGACCTTCGTGGCGACGGGGGCGATCTTCGGATCGATCGACGTGGTGACCGTCGCGTACGCCGAGGACCAGGGCCACAAGGCGGCGGCCAGCCTCGTGCTCGCTGTCTACGCCCTCGGCTCCTGCGTGGCCGGAGCGGCCTTCGGGCTCATGCGCTTCAAGGGGGCTCCCGCCCCGAGGTGGCTGCTGGGTGTCTGCGCGATGGCCGTGAGTATGATCCCGCTTCAACTGGTCGGGAACCTTCCGTTTCTGGCCGTGGCGTTGTTCATCGCGGGCCTGTCCATCGCACCGACCATGATCACGACAATGGCCCTCGTCGAACAGCACGTACCACGCGCGAAGCTGACCGAGGGCATGACCTGGGTGAGCACCGGACTCGCGGTCGGCGTCGCGCTCGGCTCGTCCGCGGCCGGCTGGGTCATCGACGCCGCCGGTTCGGAAGCCGGGTACGGGGTTCCCGGGATCTCCGGGGCCGTCGCGGTGGCGGTCGGGTTCCTGGGGTATCGCCGGCTGAAGAAGCCGGTTCCGCAACGGGGAGGGACCCATGAGCACGGGAACGGGCACGGGCAGCGGGAAGAGCACAGCGGCGTGGCGTAACTGGGCGGGCAACGTCAGCGCACGGCCGGCCAGGGAGGTCACCCCCGCGTCGGTCGAGGAACTCGCCGCCGAGGTGCGCAGGGCCAAGGAGGACGGCCTCAAGGTGAAGCCGGTGGGCACCGGACACTCCTTCACGGCGGCCGCCGCGACCGATGGCGTCCTCGTACGTCCCGAACTCCTCACCGGCATCCGCAAGATCGACCGCGAGGCCGGCACCGTCACCGTGGAAGCGGGCACTCCGCTCAAGCGCCTGAACGCGGCGCTCGCCCGCGAGGGCCTCTCGCTCACGAACATGGGCGACATCATGGAGCAGACGGTCTCCGGAGCGACCAGCACCGGAACCCACGGCACGGGCCGCGATTCGGCGTCGATCTCCGCCCAGATCACGGCACTTGAGCTGGTCACGGCGGACGGCTCGGTCCTCACCTGCTCCGAGAAGGAGAATCCCGAGGTCTTCGCGGCGGCCAGGATCGGCCTCGGCGCGCTCGGTGTGATCAGCGCGATCACCTTCTCCGTAGAGCCCGTCTTCTTCCTCACCGCCCGTGAGGAGCCGATGACCTTCGACCGGGTCACCAGGGAGTTCGACGCGCTCTTCGCCGAGAACGAGCACTTCGAGTTCTACTGGTTCCCGCACACCGGCAACTGCACCACCAAGCGCAACAACCGCAGCGCGGGCCCGGCGGCGCCGCCCGGCAAGGTCAGCGCCTTCATCGAGGACGAAGTCCTCTCCAACGGCCTCTTCCAGGTGGTCAATTCACTCGGCAGGGCCGTCCCCGCGACCATCCCGGGCATCGCCAAGATCTCCAGCAAGGCGCTCTCCGCCCGTACATACACGGACATCCCCTACAAGGTCTTCACAAGTCCCCGCCGGGTGCGCTTCGTGGAGATGGAGTACGCCGTTCCGCGCGAGGCCCTCGTCGAGACGCTGCGCGAGCTGAAGACGATGGTCGAGCGCTCCCGGCTGCGGATCAGCTTCCCCGTGGAGGTCCGCACGGCGCCCGCCGACGACATCGCGCTCTCCACCGCCTCGGGCCGGGAGACCGCGTACATCGCCGTACACATGTACCGGGGCACGCCCTACCAGGCGTACTTCACCGCGGCCGAGCGGATCTTCACCGCGCACGAGGGCCGCCCGCACTGGGGCAAGATCCACACCCGCGACGCCGACTACTTCGCGCAGGCCTATCCGCGCTTCGGGGAGTTCACGGCCGTGCGCGACCGCCTGGATCCGGACCGCCTGTTCGGCAACGACTACCTGCGTCGCGTCCTGGGCGCCTGAACCACCGTCTACGGGTTGGGCGTCTCCCCCTGCTGCTGTGTGTCGCCTCCGTCCCCGCTGCCGCCGGTCTGGGTCGGCGTCGGGGTCGGGGTCGGGGTGGGCGTCGGGGTTGGCGTCGGGTCCGTCTGCGAACCGTCGTCTCCGGAGTCGGTGTCCGAGTCCGTGCCCTTGTCCGGGTCCGGCTTCGATCCTGAGTCCGATCCGCTGTCCTTGCCGGGCGTCTGCGAGGCGCCGCCGTCCGGGTCCCGCGTGGCACCGTCACCCTGCTGCGAACCGTCGTCCGAACCCGTGGAAGCGCCGTCCGACGGCTGGTCAGAGGGATCGGTCGAGGGCGTGGATGGCTTCTTCGGCGAGGTGTTGTTGCCCGTGACGCCGTTGCCGATCGTGGTGCCCCTCCCCCCGCTGAAGTCCTCGCCGGAGACGAGTTCGTACGTGGTGATCCCCGCCATCGACACGCCGAAGACCAGCGCGGCCGCGACCAACGGCCGCTTCCAGCTCCGGACTTGCGTGCGATGGGTGGTGCCGTCGGTGAACTCGTCCGGCGGGAGCGGAGGTTCGGCCGGCTCGGCGGGTGCCGCCTGACGCAGCACCCGCGTCGCGTCGTCCCGGGGCACCAGCCGCGTCACGTCGACCGAGCCGAGCAGCTGGGTCCGCTCGGCGTCGG
Organism: Streptomyces sp. NPDC059037; assembly: GCF_042740015.1. Lineage (NCBI taxonomy): Bacteria > Bacillati > Actinomycetota > Actinomycetes > Kitasatosporales > Streptomycetaceae > Streptomyces > Streptomyces sp. NPDC059037. The sequence goes on along the minus strand of NZ_JBHYIG010000264.1, from coordinate 2,150 downwards.
CGTCCGCCACGGGCAGCACCGTCGTGCGGTCGGCGTCCCCGGCGACGGGCAGCACCGTCGTGCGGTCGGCGTCCCCGGCGACGGGCAGCACCGTCGTGCGGTCGGCGTCCCCGGCGACGGGCAGCACGGTGGCGGCGTCCGCGTCGGCCGCTCTTCCCCACGTCGTGGTGACCGGCCCCGTGGCGGAAGCGGACCCCGTGAAGGCCGAGGCTCTGAAGGTGTCCGCGACCGGCGCCCCCGCCGCATCGGTCACCGGGACCTGCTGCGCCTTCGGCTTGGCCTGCACTGCGACGTCGCGTATCTGCTCGCCCGTGCGGGAGAAGAAGTGCTGGAAGACCGTGCCGCCACAGGTGGCGACCGCACTCACCACACCGGCGCCGAGAATCGTTCCGTACACACCGAAGCTCGACGCGAGCTTCGCCGCCACGACGGCGGCCACGGCACTTCCCGCGACCTGTGGCACGCTCAGGTCGAGGCGCCGCCTCCCCTTCGCATCCTCGTCGGCTTCCGGCTTTTCACCCATCTGCGTACCTTGCCTGCCTTTCTCGACTGACTGCACGAGAAAGGGACGTATGGGCGAAGTCGCTAGTTCCGTTTCTGGTGATTCCGTGAAGTGCGCCACTCGCGCAGCACCCCGCCCGGGTATCCAGAGGCGCCAACTCCCGTCCCCCGTGAGAAGTTCGGCGGCGCGGCGGACCACCCGCGTGGCCCGAATGGAGTACTGTTGCGAGCCCTGGGTCCGGTCTCCCACCTGGGTGCCCGGGGCCTTCCAGGACCGCCGGGAGGGGGCTCGCTGCACAGGGTGACCAAAGTGGTCACTGAGAGTTGCGAAAAGGTAACCGTGCCATAACGGCGACCCCGGGCCCATGCCCGACACGCCGGGCAACTCGGCAAGGTTGTGGCAGGCTGCACCCGGGCAGGCCACACTCGACTAGCGGAAGCAGCGACGCACGTGACGTCGGCAGGCACCACCCGGGAGGTCCCGATGCCCGAACTGCGTGTCGTGGCCGTCAGCAACGACGGCACACGGCTGGTGCTGAAGGCTGCGGACAGCACGGAGTACACGCTTCCGATCGACGAGCGGCTGCGCGCCGCGGTGCGTGGCGACCGTCCGCGCCTCGGCCAGATCGAGATCGAGGTGGAGAGCCACCTCCGCCCCCGCGACATCCAGGCACGGATACGTGCCGGTGCCAGCGCGGAGGAAGTCGCCTCGCTCGCCGGAATCCCCGTCGATCGCGTCCGCCGCTTCGAAGGCCCCGTGCTCGCGGAGCGTGCCTTCATGGCGGAGCGGGCCCGGAAGACCCCCGTGCGCCGTCCCGGCGAGAACACCGGACCCCAGCTCGGCGAGGCCGTCTCGGAGCGGCTGCTGCTGCGTGGCGCGGACAAGGACACCGTCCAGTGGGACTCCTGGCGCCGCGACGACGGCACCTGGGAGGTCCTGCTCGTCTACCGCGTGGCGACCGAACCGCACTCCGCGAGCTGGACGTACGACCCGCCACGGCGCCTCGTACAGGCCGTCGACGACGAGGCCCGCTCGCTGATCGGCGAGACGGACGACATCGCCGCGCCCGAGCCCAGCTTCCCGTTCGTGCCGCGGATCGCCAGGCTGCCCCGGGACAGGCCGCTCGACCGGCCGATCGACCGTCCCATGGACCGCGCCCTTGACCGGCAGTTGGAGCGCCCGATGGTGCCCGGCCCGTCGCCGGAGCCGCCCGAGGAGAGCACGGCCACCGCCGCGACGGCATCCGTCTCCGAGGCGGAGCGCGACTCGCTCACCAGCCTCCTGGAGGCGGTGCCCAGCTTCCGCGGCGACATGGTCGTGCCGGAGCGCCCCGCACCCTCGACGACGGAGCTCCCGCCGGCGGCGGAGGAGCCCGAGCAGGAGCCGGAGGCCGAGGAGCCCCCGGCGGCGTCGGCGGGCGCCGGTTCGGCGTACGCGGACGTCCTGATGCCCCGCTCGGTGGCCAGCCACCGCGACCGTCTCGTCGGCTCCACGGACCGTCAGGCGGAGGCCGACGGCGTACGGCCCGGCCGTCGCGCCGCGGTGCCGTCCTGGGACGAGATCGTCTTCGGCACGCGCCGCAAGAAGCAGGAGTAATTCTCGTAGCACGTCTCGTAGTACGTCGCTGGGGCCCCGCACCGTTCAGGTG
>NZ_JBHYIG010000263.1:0-14157 GCF_042740015.1 Streptomyces sp. NPDC059037 | reverse complement strand
CCCCAGCCCCCCCCGCGTGCGTGCCGGCCCCCCCCCGCGCCGCCCGGCGCGCGCGGGCGCGCGGGGGGGGCCCCCCCCCCCCCGGGGCCCCCCCTCGTCTCGATCAACGGGTACGGGCGTGCGACGGGCCCGACGACACCGGCCCCGCGCCCTACGCCCACGGACCCGACGCCGACACCTACTCCCACGCCCACGCCGTCGGACCCGGAGCCGACGCCGACTCCCACGGACGCGACTGCGACCCCCACCCCGTCACCGACCGACGGCAGCGGGGAGCCGAGCCCGAGTGAGGGCTGATTCAGCCCGTCCGGCGTTTGAATCCCTGCAGGGAGCCCTCGCCCGGTCACCGAGCCGGATCGGCAGGATGCGGCGCCACCAGCGGCAGCTGCGACGCCAGTCGTTCCTCGCACAGCTCGGCCAGGCGGTCGTAACCCGCCTTGCCCATCATCTCCGTCAGCTCGGGGCGGTAGGAGACGTACACCGGATCCCCCGCACCGTGCGCCGACGTCGCCGACGTGCACCACCAGTGCAGATCGTGCCCGCCGGGACCCCAGCCACGCCGGTCGTACTCCCCGATCGACACCTGCAGAACCCGCGTGTCGTCGGGCCGGTCGATCCAGTCGTACGTCCGCCGCACCGGCAGCTGCCAGCACACGTCCGGCTTGGTCTCCAGCGGCTCACGGCCCTCCTTGAGGGCCAGGATGTGCAGCGAGCAGCCCGCGCCGCCCGCGAACCCGGGGCGGTTCTGGAAGATGCAGGAGCCGTTGTACGGGCGGGTCTGGCGCTCGCCGTCCTCGTCCGTCGACACCCAGCCGGTCTCCGTGCCGATGGCGTGGTGCTGCCAGATGTCCGGCGTGAGCCGGTCCACGAACCCGGCGACCCGCTTCTCGTCGTCCTCGTCCGAGAAGTGCGCGCCCAGCGTGCAGCAGCCGTCGTCCGCCCGGCCCGCCTGGATGCCCTGGCAGCCGCTTCCGAAGATGCAGCTCCACCGAGAGGTCAGCCATGTCAGATCACAACGGAAGACCTGCTCGTCGTCCGCGGGATCCGGGAACTCCACCCAGGCACGGGCGAAGTCGAGCCCCTTCTCGTCCGGCTGGGGCTTCTGCACCTTCTCCGGCTTCCCCGACTTCTTCTTCGACTTCGTTTTGTCGGTCTTCGCCTTTTTCGTCTTTGGCACGACTCCAGGGTATGCGCGCGGTACCCGGTCCGAGGACCAGCGACCGCCGTACGCGCAGTAGCGTTCCGTATATGAGACTCGGTGTCCTCGACGTAGGTTCGAACACGGTGCATCTGCTGGTGGTGGACGCCCACCCCGGCGCGCGCCCGCTGCCCGCGCACTCGCACAAGGCCGACCTGCGCCTCGCCCAACTCCTCGACGAGGCGGGAGCCATCGGCCCCGAAGGCGTCGAAAGGCTCGTCGCCACGGTCCGTGACGCCCTGGAGGCGGCCGAGGACAAGGGCGTGGAGGACCTGCTGCCCTTCGCCACCTCCGCGGTCCGCGAGGCCAGCAACGCGGACCAGGTGCTCGCCCGCGTGAAGGAGGAGACCGGCGTCGATCTGCAGGTCCTGACCGGCGCGGAGGAGGCCCGGCTCACCTTTCTGGCGGCCCGCCGCTGGTTCGGCTGGTCGGCGGGGAAGCTCCTGGTCATCGACATCGGCGGTGGATCTCTGGAGATCGCGTACGGCATCGACGAGGAACCGGACGCGGCGGTCAGCCTGCCGCTCGGCGCGGGCCGGCTCACGTCGGCCTGGCTGGCCGAGGACCCGCCGGCCCCGCAGGACGTGAAGGCGCTGCGGCGGCACGCGCGCGCCCAGATCGCCCGCACGGTGGGGGAGTTCAGCCGCTTCGGCAGCCCGGACCATGTCGTGGCGACCTCGAAGACGTTCAAGCAGCTCGCCAGGCTGGCCGGCGCCGCACGCTCGGCCGACGGCCTCTACGTACAGCGTGAGCTGAAGCGGAAGTCCCTGGAGGACTGGGTTCCGCAGCTGGCCGCGATGACGGCGGCCGAGCGCGCCGAGCTGCCGGGGGTCTCCGAGGGGCGGGCCGGACAGCTGCTCGCGGGGGCGCTCGTCGCGGAGGGCGCGATGGATCTGTTCGGCGTCGAGACCCTGGAGATCTGCCCCTGGGCGCTGCGCGAGGGCGTGATCCTGCGGCGGCTCGACCACCTCCCGGCGCCTGGGGACGTGAGCCCGTGACCGGCGGGCCGGTGACGTAGGCCACTGCGGGAGACCACCTCCCCGGCGCCGCGCAAGGGCCCGTACGCTGTCCCTCGTGGCAGAACCAGTGGTGCGCATCCCGGATGCGAAGGTCGCCCTGTCGACGGCCTCGGTCTATCCGGAGTCGACGGCGACGGCCTTCGAGATCGCCGCGCGCCTGGGCTACGACGGCATCGAAGTCATGGTCTGGACCGACCCGGTCAGCCAGGACATCGAGGCCCTGCGCAGGCTGAGCGACTACCACCAGATCCCGATCCTCGCCGTGCACGCGCCATGTCTGCTGATCACGCAGCGCGTGTGGTCCACGGACCCCTGGGTGAAGCTCCAGCGCGCCCAGGCCGCCGCCGAGAAGCTGGGCGCCTCGACGGTCGTCGTGCACCCGCCCTTCCGCTGGCAGCGGCAGTACGCGTCCGCCTTCGTCGATGGCATCTGGCGGATGGCCGACGAGACGGACGTCCGCTTCGCTGTCGAGAACATGTATCCGTGGCGCTACCGCGACCGCGAGATGCTCGCGTACGCGCCCGACTGGGACGTCACCAAGGACGACTACCGCCACTTCACGATCGACCTCAGCCACACCGCGACCGCCCGCACGGACGCGCTGCAGATGATCGACCGCATGGGCGACCGCCTCGGTCATGTCCACCTCGCCGACGGCAAGGGCTCCGCCAAGGACGAGCACCTGGTGCCGGGCCGCGGCACACAGCCCTGCGCCGAGCTGCTCGAACGCCTCGCGACGAGCGGCTTCGACGGGCACGTCGTCATCGAGGTCAATACGCGGCGCGCGATGTCCAGCGCCGAACGTGAGGCCGACCTCGCCGAGGCCCTCGCCTATACGCGGCTGCATCTGGCGTCCGCGGCGCAGGTGCCCCGGTCGTGACGGCGGCGGCACGGGGCGGCGCGGCGAAGGGCGGCGCGGCCGAGGGGGATGCGGCTCCGCGGCGCAGGGGGCGACCGTCGCGTATGCAGTCGGCCGAGGGGCCCGCGATGCGGGACCGGATCCTGGAGGCGGCCCGCACCGAGTTCTCCGCACGTGGGTACGAGAAGACCTCCGTGCGCGGGATCGCGAAGGCGGCCGGGGTGGACTCGGCGCTCGTGCACCACTACTTCGGGACCAAGGAGCAGGTCTTCGCCTCGGCGATCGAGGTCGCCTTCGCGCCCGCGCTCGAGGCGCCCGCGGCGGTCGAGGACGGCCCGCTCGAGGCGGTCGGCGAGCGTCTCACCCGCTTCGTCTTCGGCGTCTGGGAGAACCCCGCGACCCGCGTCCCGCTCCTGGCGATCGTGCGCTCCGCGGTGAACAACGACACGGCGGCCGCGGTCTTCCGCCGCCTCATCGTGACGCAGCTGCTCGGCAAGGTGGCGCGCCGCATCGACCAGCCGGACGCGGAGCTGCGGGCGGAGCTCGCGGCCGCGCAGCTCGTGGGCACGGCGATGCTGCGGTACGTGATCCAGGTGGAACCGCTGGCCTCCGCGGACCCGGAAGCGATCATCGCGCGGATCGCGCCTGTGGTGCAGGGGCACCTGGCGGGGCCGTGACGGTGGGGCGGGAGCATCTGACCGGGCCGTGACGGTCGGGCGGGAGCATCCGACCGGGCGGTGACGGTGGGGCGGGCAGCCGCTCACCGAGACGGCCGTCCCGCTATCCGGACAGCCTGTCCAGATCGTGGAGGGTCGGCGTACGCTCGACAACAGTCGAGTCTTATCTGTCTGAATCTCCGAAGTCTCTCCGAAGATCCTTGAAGGAGCGAGCGACGATGCCCGAGCTCAGGTCCCGCACTGTCACCCACGGCCGCAACATGGCGGGCGCCCGCGCCCTTATGCGCGCCTCCGGTGTACCCGGCGCGGACATCGGGCGTAAGCCGATCATCGCCGTCGCCAACTCCTTCACCGAGTTCGTCCCGGGCCACACCCACCTGCAGCCGGTCGGCCGGATCGTCTCCGAGGCGGTCAAGGCCGCGGGCGGCATCCCCCGCGAGTTCAACACGATCGCCGTGGACGACGGCATCGCGATGGGCCACGGCGGAATGCTCTACTCGCTGCCCTCCCGCGACCTGATCGCGGACAGCGTGGAGTACATGGTCGAGGCGCACTGCGCCGACGCCCTGATCTGCATCTCCAACTGCGACAAGATCACCCCCGGCATGCTGAACGCGGCCCTGCGTCTCAACATCCCGACGGTCTTCGTCTCCGGCGGCCCGATGGAGGCCGGCAAGGCCACGCTGGTCGACGGCACGGTCCGCAAACTGGACCTGGTCAACGCGATCAGCGACGCGGTGGACGAGAGCATCTCGGACGAGGACATCCTCCGTATCGAGGAGAACGCCTGTCCGACCTGCGGCAGCTGCTCCGGCATGTTCACGGCGAACTCGATGAACTGCTTGACCGAGGCGATCGGCCTCTCCCTCCCCGGCAACGGCTCGGTGCTCGCCACGCACACCGCCCGCAAGGCGCTGTACGAGCGGGCGGGCGAGACGGTCGTCGAGATCACCAAGCGCTACTACTACGAGGACGACGCCTCGGTCCTGCCGCGCTCCATCGCCACCCGCGCCGCCTTCGACAACGCCATGGCGCTCGACATCTCCATGGGCGGCTCCACGAACACGATCCTGCACCTCCTCGCGGCGGCGCAGGAGGCCGAGCTCGAATACACCCTCGCCGACATGGACGCCGTCTCGCGCCGCGTGCCCTGCCTGGCGAAGGTCGCCCCGAACGTGGCGCCCGGCGGGACGTACTACATGGAGGACGTGCACCGCGCGGGCGGCATCCCCGCACTGCTCGGCGAGCTGTACCGCGGTGGCCTGCTCCACGAGGACGTGAACACGGTCCACTCCGCGTCCGTCAAGGAGTGGCTCGACACCTGGGACGTGCGCGGCGGCTCGCCCTCCGCCGAGGCGGTCGAGCTGTGGCACGCGGCACCGGGCTGCAAGCCCTCCGCGCAGGCCTTCTCCCAGTCGGAGCGCTGGGACACCCTGGACACGGACGCCGCGGGCGGCTGCATCAGGGACGTGGCCCACGCGTACTCGAAGGACGGCGGTCTCGCGGTCCTGAAGGGCAATCTGGCTCAGGACGGCTGCGTCGTGAAGACGGCGGGCGTCGACGAGTCGATCTGGACGTTCGAGGGCCCGGCCGTGGTCTGCGAGTCGCAGGAAGAGGCCGTCGAGAAGATCCTCAACAAGCAGGTCGAGCCGGGCGACGTGGTGGTCATCCGCTACGAGGGTCCCAAGGGCGGTCCGGGCATGCAGGAGATGCTGCACCCCACCTCCTTCCTCAAGGGCCGCGGCCTCGGCAAGGTCTGCGCGCTGGTGACGGACGGCCGCTTCTCCGGCGGCACGTCGGGCCTCTCGATCGGCCACGCGTCGCCCGAGGCGGCGTCCGGCGGCACCATCGCCCTGGTCGAGGACGGCGACCGCATCCGCATCGACATCCCCAACCGCGGCATCGAACTCCTGGTCCCGGAGCAGGAATTGGCCGCACGCCGCGAGGCGCTCGGCGGCGTCTACGCCCCCAAGTCCCGCGAGCGCAAGGTCTCGGCGGCACTGCGGGCGTACGCGGCGATGGCGACGAGCGCGGACCGGGGTGCGGTGCGGGACGTGTCGAAGCTGGGCTAGAAGTTTTCAGCCCGTCCGGCGTTTGAGGACGAGCTTGGCGAAGCCGGTGATTTTCCGGTACGCACAAGGCCGGCGAAGCCGGAATGGATTCGGGTAGGGGCGGGATCGGAGAAAGAAAATCCCCGCCCGCAACCACCCCACCACCCCCACGCGTCCACACCAGTGACGAACAAGCCAGGGGCGGCCCCAAGCCGCCCCTGCTTCACGGGGGAGAGAAGCATGAGCGAGAACGTCATGGCACCGGAGTCCGCAGAGTCCGCTGAGGCCGCGGCAGCAAGGTCGTACCCCATAGCCGCAGACGTCAACGTCCGCTCCGGCCCCGGCACTTCCTACGCCAAGGTCGGCCGCCTCTCGGCAGGCACCCGAGTCACGCTCTACTGCCAGCGCCCGGGCGAGAAGGTGACGGGCCCGACCGGCACCTCCAGCATCTGGGACCGCATCGGCAGCGGCCGCTACGTATCGGACACGTACGTCCGCACGGGCAGCGACGGCTACGTGGCACCCCGCTGCTGACCACACCGCTCAAAGAGAAGAAGCCGCCGAGGCCCCTCACCCGGACTTCGGCGGCTTCTTCGCGTCAAAAGAGAACACCGTGTTCCCGGCGGCAGCCACCACCACGACCCGCCCCGAAACCACCACACGCGGACTCGCGTTCACCCCGCCGCCAAGACCGTCGGCCCGCGGATCGCCGTTCCACAGCGTCCTGCCACCCGGCGACAGCGCCACGACCCGCCCGCTGGCCGAGCTGAAATACAGGGCGCCGTCCCCGGCGACCGGCCCCGAAGCGCTGTCCACATTCGTCTGCCGGGCCCACTTCTGCCGCCCCGTCGCGGGATCCACCGCGCTGATGAGACCGGTCGGCCCGGCGAAGTAGACGGTTCCGCCGGCCATGCCGGGCGTCGCCCCGTACGTGGTCCACAGCGGCCGGTACGACACGTCACGGCTTTCCGCGTCGACCCGCACCACCTGGTCGTACCCGAGGAACTCCGGCCCCTTCATACGCTGATGAAGCAGTACGAGCCCGCCGTCGTCGCCGCCCACCGGCTGCACAGGACCCTTGACGGCGACGCCCTTGTCGAGCGCGCCCGACTCGGGGTCGACGGTGTGCACGACAGGGTGGTTCAGCTCAAGACTGTCGACCTCGGCCTGCGGCGCGCACAGGGCGTAAAGCCGCTCGCCCGCGGTGAAGGGCGCGCACTGCGAGCCCGCGGGCATCGGCGTCGACCAGAGCAGGTCACCGCCGCGGGCCTCGCGGGCCTCGACACGGGTGCCTTCCGGATTGACGGTCAGGACGCGGGAGTTGAAAAGGACGGCGTCCTGGGTCCGGCCCGTCAGCCCCGTCGACTGCGAGCCGGAGCCGGTGGACCACAGCTCCTTGCTGGTCTCCGCGTCCAGCGCCACGACCTCGGTCGTCGCGTCGGTCGCCCCGTCCGCGTCGGTCGGCGGGCGGTAGGCAAGGACCGTGTCGTCCGTGGCCCCCACGATGTGCATGCCCTCGACCGGTACGCCGCCGCTCTTCACCTTCCAGATCTCCTTGCCGTCGGAGATCCGCATCCGGCTCGCGACGACGCCACCGCCCCCGCAGTACAACGCGTCGCCGCGCGGTACGCAGCGCAGCTCGTCCGGGGGGTTCTGGCCGTTGGGCACGGTCCTGCGCCACGGATGGAAGCCTTCGGGCAGGGGCACACCCGCCGCGGCCACGGTCCGCCCCTGTCCCTTGCCGTCGTCGGCAGGGGCGTCGGACCCGTCCAGCTGAAGCCACGCGGCCCCGCCCCCGATGGCGGCCACGGCGAGCGCGGCGGCAAGCACCGGGCGCCAACGGCGGCGCAACCGGCGGCGGATGGACGTCTCGGACCCGTCCGGGACTCCACCCCGGGAACCCGTGCCGCCGCCCCCGGAACCGGTGTCCCCACCCGCCGACCGATGATGCTGCGTATCCGTGTCCCGCGTACGACTGCCGCCCGCGCCCGCCGCCCCCATCTCGACCGGCAGGTCCCGCAACCGCTCCAGGAGCTCGTCCGCCGACGGCCGCGCCTCGGGGTCCTTGTCGAGGCACGGCTCGACGACCGCCCGCAGCGCCGCGGGGACCGACCCCAACGACGGTGCCTCGTGCACCACTTGATACGCCGTCATATACGGGCTGTCCGCGTCGAAGGGCCCCTGCCCGGTGGCCGCGTACACAAGAAGCGTGCCGAGCGAGAAGACGTCCGACCGCGGCCCGACGCCCCGCGGCGCCTGCAACTGCTCCGGCGACATGAACGGCGGCGTACCGATCACCCGCCCCGTCATCGTCAGCGTCTGCTGATCCGTCGCGCGCGAGATGCCGAAGTCGATGACGCGCGGGCCCTCGGGGGAGAGCACGACGTTCGACGGCTTCAGGTCGCGGTGCACGACGCCCACCCGGTGGATGTCGCGCAGCGCCTCCGTCAGACCGATGGCGAGCGTGCGCAGCTCGGCGCCGGCCAGCGGGCCCCGCTTGGCGATGCGCTGGGCGAGCGTGTGCCCCTCTATATAGGCCGTCGCCATCCAGGGATGCTCGGCCTCCGGGTCCGCGTCGACCACCGCGGCGGTGAACGCGCCGCTCACCCGCCGCGCCGCCGCCACCTCCTGCCGGAAGCGGATGCGGAACTCCTCGTCCCCCGCGAACTGCTGGTGGATCAGCTTGATCGCCACGGGCCGCCCCGAAGCCGTACGCGCCAGAAAGACCGTGCCCATGCCGCCCGAACCGAGCCGCGCCTCGAGCGGATAGCCGCCGATCTCGGCTGGGTCACCTCCGCGGAGCGACACTCTCCCCGACCTCCCCGTCCCCCGTGCATCAGTTGCCGCATGAGCCCGTTTACCTGTCCTGCCGCACAAACTAGCTGCCGAGTGGTACGGCAGGGCAAGGCGGGGGACGAATAGGGCGCGCCCGCACCGCGCCCGCACCGCGGCTGCTCCGGGCGATACTCGGAGGGTGAGCGCAGATTCCAGCACCCCCGACCGCACGGACGCGACGGCCCCCGGCCCGCAGCCCGAACCCCTCCGCTTCTTCGGCACGACCTGGGTCGCCCACGACAACGGCTACGCCGCACGCCGCGCCGGAGCCGCGGCCGGCTCGCTCCTCGCGGCCGTGGCCGGCTGCTTCGTGCTGCGTTTCGCGTACGAGGGCATGGCGATCGCCGACGTAGGCACCTTCGTGAACGTCCTGATGGTCGTCATGTTCGCGATCTGCAGCGCGATCGCCTTCCGGCGCACCTGGGACGGCTTCACGCGACGCCACGACCCGGCGTCCCAGTCATCGATGCGCGGCCTGATGACCATCGGCTTCATCGGCTCGCTCCTCGCCTACTTCCTCCGCTCCCTCACCGAGGCCCCCGGCGAGAAACTCCACCGCGAGGAGTACGAGACGGCCCGCGACCAGTACGCGAAGCGCACATCCCGCCGCACGGGCAACCCTTCCCGGAGGAAGCGCAGGGGCTGAGCCACGCGTCCGGCACCGATGCCCCAACGCCAGACACCCGCCACCCCTCGACCCACCCCTCAGCCACACCCCCACCGACGGCCTTGAGCTCCGTGTCGTAGTAGTCGGTACGCGGCCCCTGGTGCGGCCGGTCCACCGCCGCCGCACTGAACAGCGACTCCGCGGACGCGACCAGCGCGAGGTCGAGGACAGCACCGACCACGCCCACTTCCGTGAGCCCGCGGGCGCTTCGGTGTCCCCCATCGCGCACAGCTGCCCGGCGATCAGACGTCACTCCCTCTTCCCCCACAAGCGCCGGCGCCCACTCAAGTGAGCCCCCGCGGCAGCCCCTGTTGTGGGCAGGCGTTCCGCACGGCGAGTGGGGTCTCCCCTGCTCGAGCGAAGCCGAGAGCTTGGGGAAGGGCGGGCACAACGCCACCTGCCGAGCACCGAAACCCGAAGGGCCAGGCGGCGGCCGACCGCAGAGCACCCCAAAGCTGCGGCGTACCGAACCTCAGAGGAGCCACCCCTTGACGCCCCTGCCCCCGGGCGAGCAATAATCATCACATGATGAATAATCGTCGGCCAGCGATCGAGGCGAAGGACCTCTCCGTAATCCGAGGCCCCCGCCAAGTCCTCCGCAACCTCACCTTCACCGTCCCCCCAGGCCAGATCACCGGCCTCCTCGGCCCCTCGGGCTGCGGCAAATCCACCCTGATGCGCTCAGTCGTCGGCACCCAGGCCCAGGTCACCGGCGCCCTGAACGTCCTCGACCGCCCCGCAGGCGCCCGCGAACTCCGCTCCCGCATCGGCTACGTGACCCAGGACCCCTCGGTCTACGACGACCTGACGGTCCGCCAGAACCTGGACTACTTCGCCGCCGTCCTCGACCCCGGCCACGGCCCCGCCGCACAACGCCGCCACGACACCGTCACCCGAGCCATCTCCGACGTGGACCTCACCTCCCACGCCGACTCCCTGGCCGGACACCTCTCCGGAGGCCAACGCAGCCGCGTCTCCCTGGCGGTGGCCCTGCTCGGCACGCCGGAACTCCTCGTGCTCGACGAGCCGACCGTCGGCCTGGACCCCGTACTCCGCCGAGACCTGTGGAACCTCTTCCACACCATCGCCGCCGACCGCGGCGCCACGATCCTCGTCTCCTCCCACGTCATGGACGAGGCCGAACGCTGCCACCGCCTCCTCCTGATGCGCGAAGGCGAACTCCTCGCCGACGACACCCCCGACGCCCTGCGCACCCGCACCGGCTGCGAAACGGTCGAAGCGGCCTTCCTCCACCTGGTCGACCAGGCAAACGCGGCCCAGAGCGAGGCGAACAACTCCGAGAGCCCGGCGAACACCCCGAGCGCGGCGAACACCCCCCGGAACGACCCCGGCAGGAGCCCTCGATGAACACCTACCGCACCCTCGCCACCGCGGCCCGCGTCCTACGGCAGCTCCTCCACGACCCCCGCACCATCGGCCTGATGCTCCTGGTCCCCTGCGTGATGCTGCTGCTCCTGCGCTACGTGTTCGACGGCAGCCCGCAGACCTTCGACTCCATCGGCGCCTCCCTCCTCGGCATCTTCCCCCTCATCACGATGTTCCTGGTGACCTCCATCGCCACCCTGCGCGAACGCACCTCCGGCACCCTCGAACGCCTCCTCGCCATGCCCCTCGCCAAGGGCGACCTGATCGTCGGCTACGCCATCGCCTTCGGCACCCTCGCCGCCATCCAGTCCGTCCTCGCCACCGGCCTCGCCCTCTGGGCTCTCGGCCTCGACGTCACCGGCTCCGCCTGGCTGCTGCTCCTTGTCGCCCTCCTCGACGCCCTGCTCGGCACCGCGCTGGGCCTCTTCGTCTCGGCCTTCGCGGCCTCCGAGTACCAGGCCGTCCAGTTCATGCCGGCCGTGATCTTCCCCCAGCTCCTCCTCTGCGGCCTGTTCACCCCGCGCGACCAGATGCAGCCCGTCCTCGAGGCGACCTCCAACGTCCTGCCCATGTCGTACGCCGTCGACGGCATGAACGAAGTCCTCCGCCACTCCTCCGTCACCGGCGACTTCGTACGCGACGTCGTCATCGTCGCCGGCTGTGCCGTACTCGTCCTCGCTCTGGGCGCCGCCACCCTCCGCCGCCGCACGGCCTGACCCACACCAATGCGAGGATGACCCCACCCAGCCGAACCGGCGCCCCACCGAACCGCCGGTACCGCTGGCCGAACCGCTGAACCGCTGAACCGCACCTGGAGGGTGACCCACACATGCCCCAGCCCGTCGCAGTCCTCGGCACCGGCAAGATCGGCGAAGCCCTCCTCAGCGGAATGATCAGGGCCGGCTGGGCCCCCGCCGACCTCCTCGTCACCACCCGCCGCGCCGAACGAGCCGCGGAACTCCGCACCCGCTACGGCGTCGACCCCGTCAGCAACGCCGAGGCAGCCAAGCAGGCCGACACCCTCATCCTGGCCGTCAAGCCGCAGGACATGGGCCGCCTCCTCGACGAACTCGCCCCGCACGTCGCCCCCGACCGCCTGGTCATCAGCGCCGCCGCAGGTATCACCACCTCCTTCATCGAAGAACGCCTCGCCGACAACACCCCCGTCGTCCGCGTCATGCCCAACACCCCGGTCCTCGTGGACGAAGGCATGTCCGTCATCTCCGCGGGCGGCCACGCCACCGCCGCCCACCTCGCCCACACCGAGGAGATCTTCGGCGCCGTCGGCAAGACCCTGCGCGTCCCCGAGACCCAGCAGGACGCCTGCACCGCCCTCTCCGGCTCCGGCCCGGCGTACTTCTACTACCTCGTCGAAGCCATGACCGACGCGGGCATCCTCCTGGGCCTGCCCCGCGACAAGGCCCACGACCTGATCGTCCAGGCCGCGATCGGCGCCGCCGTGATGCTCCGCGACAGCGGCGAACACCCGGTCAAGCTCCGCGAGAACGTCACCTCCCCTGCCGGCACCACCATCAACGCCATCCGCGAACTCGAGAACCACGGCGTACGCGCGGCCCTCATCGCCGCCCTCGAAGCCGCCCGCGACCGCAGCCGCGAACTGGCCTCCGGCAACAACACCTGACCCCCTCGGCGCCGGGGGCCCAGCGCCCCCGGCGACCTCACGCGGCCGCGGCGACGACCTCCGCCGTCGTCACCACAAGCCCACGCGCCTACCGCGCCTCGTTCACCGGCGGCAGCAGACCGATCGCGCGATAGGCGGTGTCCACCGTCGGCTTGGACATCCCCCTCGCCCTTTCGGCCCCCCTCCGCAACACCTCCTCTACATACGCGGGATCCGCGACCAGCTCCTTGTGCCTCTCCTGCACGGGCCTGAGCAGCTCCACCACGGCCTCGGCGGTGTCCTTCTTCAACGCTCCGTACGACTCATATACACCGCTCAAGCCGTCTGGGTTCCCACCCTCACAAGCGGCCAGGATCTCCAGCAGATTCGAGACCCCCGGCTTGGCCTCCCGGTCGTACACGACCTCGCTCCCGCTGTCCGTGACAGCGCGCAGGATCTTCTTCCGGATCACATCGGGCTCATCGAGCAGATAGACGATCCCGGCCCCGGCCTCGTGGGACTTGCCCATCTTCGACGTCGGATCCTGCAGATCCATGACCCGCGCAGCCACCTTGGGATTCGTGGCCCGCGGCACCACGAACGTCTGCCCGTACCGCTGGTTGAACCGCACCGCCAGATCCCGGGTGAGCTCGACGTGCTGCGTCTGGTCGTCCCCGACCGGCACCTCGTCCGCCCCGTACGCCAGGATGTCCGCCGCCATCAGCACCGGATAGGTGAGCAGCGACAGCCGCACACTCCCGCCCCGAGCCTGCTCCCGCGCGGACTTCTCCTTGTACTGGATCATCCGCCGCATCTCGCCGTCCGTCGCGACGCACTCCAGCAGATACGAGAGCCGGGCGTGCTCGTCCACATGACTCTGTACGAACACGGTGGCCCGCTCGGGATCGATCCCCGCCGCGAGCAGCAGCGTCGCCGCCTGCCGACTCAGCCTGCGCACCCGCCCGGGATCGTGCTCCACGGTCAGGGCGTGCAGATCGACGACGCTGAACAGCGCCTCGGCCCGGTACTGGTCGACCTCTGCCCACGGGCGTACGGCACCCAGGTAGTTCGCGAGGGTCAGATGCCCCGTCGGCTTGACCCCGCTGAAGATCCGCGTCATCTCTCTACCTCCTAGTCAGGCCCGCCGGCCCGACGGCCGGGCTCCGGGTCCTCCAGGGGGAGAAACACGAACGGCCGCCGAGGCGGCGGCCGTTGAGTACATGCGTATGTACGGCCGCCCTCAGGCGGCCCACCACAGTTGGGTGTTCGCATGCATAGTCACGCCTCCTACCGTAGCCCCTGAGAGGCTCTGTGGCGTGGGGTTGACACACCCTGGCCAGATACGTAGTGTTCTCCGAGTTGCCCGACGTGAGCGTCGACCACTTGGTCGGTCCCCGGGCGGCCATTCCGCAACAACCATTTAAGCGATCGACGTCGTGTCTCTTTGCTGATCCGTCGTCCGTTCGTTTTCATACGCGTTTGCGAAATGAGGAATCCGCGTCCGAAAGGGCGCCCCCGATTAGGTCGGGAGCCAGGAATCCGCTAAAGTCTCACTCGTCGGAACGGCCCAACGGCCGGGAAGGCAAACCCCGCTGACTGGGAATCAGGCCCGAAAGGATCTGATAGAGTCGGAACCGCCGGAAAGGGAAACGCGAAAGGCCGAGAGGCCGGAGCGGGAACCTGAAAGGCACCGAGGAAATCGGACACGAAAGAGTCTGATAGAGTCGGAAACGCAAGAACAAAAGAAACACCGAAGGGAAGCGCCCGGAGGAAAGCCCGAGAGGGTGAGTACAAAGGAAGCGTCCGTTCCTTGAGAACTCAACAGCGTGCCAAAAGTCAACGCC